>JASBRR010000015.1 GCA_030149435.1 Simkaniaceae bacterium | reverse complement strand
ACATCAGCTTCAACTGAAAAAGTCGAGCAACTTCAGCAACAACAAGCTAACCTCGAAGCTCAGCTTGCTGAAACTCAACGCAACTTATCTAATGCAAATGAAGCCCATGCTTCTGAAAAGTCAGCGTTAACTAAACAACTAGGAGACCTTGAAGCTAAGCACACTAAACAGAAAGCTCAACTTGAAAAAACTACAGCAGAACTCGCTCAAGCTCATAAAGTTCTCCAGAAAGAAAATGCTGTAAAGGTTGATCTAGCTAAACAAGTCGAAGACCTTGAAGCCAAGCATAAAGAACTTAATTCTCAGCTAGAGCTCAAAGCAGAAGAACTCAATACGGCTAAACAGGCTCTCCAAACTGAAACATCAGCTTCAACTGAAAAAGTCGAGCAACTTCAGCAACAACAAGCTAACCTCGAAGCTCAGCTTGCTGAAACTCAACGCAACTTATCTAATGCAAATGAAGCCCATGCTTCAGAAAAGTCCGCATTAACTAAACAACTAGAAGACCTTGAAGCTAAGCACTCTGAACAGAAGGCTCAGCTCGAGCAAACGACAACAGAGCTCGCTCAAGCTAGTGAAGCTCTTCAAGCTGAAAAGGCAGAGCTTGCCAACAGACTTGAGCAGCAAAAATCTAACCTCGAGAGCCAGCTTGCTGAAACTGAGCGCAACCTCTCTACTGCTAACGAAGCTCTCCAAGCTGAAAAAACGGAAAAAACAACACTTGCCACACAAGTAGAAACCCTAAAAGCACAACAAACTGAGCAAAACACTCAACTTAAGAAAACTGCAGCAGAGCTCTCTCATGCTAACAAAGCCCATGCTTCAGAAAAATCCGCATTAACTAAACAACTAGAAGACCTTGAAGCTAAGCACACTGAACAAAAGGCTCAGCTCGAGCAAACTACAACAGAACTCGCTCAAGCTAGTGAAGCTCTTCAAGCTGAACAAGCTGAAAAGGCAGAGCTTGCCAACAGACTCGAGCAGCAAAAATCTAATCTCGAGAGCCAGCTTGCTGAGACTGAGCGCAACCTCTCTACTGCTAACGAAGCTCTCCAAGCTGAAAAAACGGAAAAATCAACACTCGAAACACAAGTAGAAACCCTAAAAGCACAACACGCTGAACAAAAGGCTCAACTCGAGCAAACAGAAATAGAACTCGCTCAAGCTAATGAAGCCCATGCTTCAGAAAAAACCGCATTAAATAAACAAGTCGAAAGCCTAAAAGTAAAGCTAACTGAGCTTGAAGCTGAGCTAAAGAAAGCAAAGAGTGAACACTCTGAAGCTCTTGAGAAACTTTCTGAATCGAAAAAGGCTCTTGAAGTTGAGCTTCAACTGTTGAAAGCTGAAAATACAAGCCTTTTGTCCAAGCTAGAAAAAACTAAAAATGAGCTTGATAAAGCCAAAAATTCAGTGGATATAGCTAACAAAGAGAATGAAGCGTCTAATGAGCAGTTAAACCATATTTCTTCTGCTAGTGAAGCTCTTAAACAAACTATAGAGTCTCTTAAACAGCAGTTAGAAGCATCTCACGCAGAAGTTGAAAAGAACAAGCAGTTATTAATCCAGCAAAGTCAACCTAGCTCTTTTAATAGACTTAAAAAAGTGTTTTCCCCTGAAAATAAAATCACTAAAGATAATGCGTCATTATTATCAGATTTAGATGGTCCTCTAAAAATAGATTTCAAGTCTTATACAGCTTCAAGCAAAGTAGATTTGGTTTGGGGAGGTTTTAAAGCTTCTGAAGCTTATGCAAAATGCCTAGTCAAACTCAGGAAACTACAATCACAAAAAGCTGATCATCAGAATGCTTCGGAGATTACGAAGGCTCTAGAACAAGCAAAGAAAGAGTTAGATGAAGAGATTCAAAGGATCAATTTGCCCGATCGAGATAAAGTAGATTTTAAAAAGCTGCATGAAACTCATAGTGCTTATTTTCCTAAAATAGATGACGCCTTCTTTAACCCACCTGGAACATTAACAATAACTGTTCAAGACAATGCCGAAGAGATTTTCAAGCTTCTGACAAAAGAAAACATCTGCTACATCGATACCCTTGTCATTGAAGACAAAAATGCTATAGATCACTTAATAGCTTCTCCTTCAGATGGCCCACTATGTAAAATGAAGCGATTAGTGCTAAAGAATCATTCAGTTACAGGTGAACTTCTTAAAAATATTTATAATAAATTTCCTCGCCTTGCCTTCATCGATATCATCGGATCGCGGTATGATGGAGACCATTCTACTCTAAATGAACTTGGCAAGAGCTTGATTATTAAAACAAGCGACTTTGATAACTCTCAAGTTCACTTGAATCGATTAAACTATGACTTAATATCGAGTGCAAAGACCATTTTTTCAGATGAAAACATTCAAGAAACTCCCAACTGTGAATTCATGCCAACAGCTCCTACAAAGGACGAGTTAAATAGATCGATAAGTCGTGAACGTGGCACTCCTTCGAGAAAACACTTATACTCAGAATTTTCTCCTGCTACAGCTTTTGTAGATAAACTTAGATGCATGAAAAACACTCCTCTCTCGAGCCTAGCTCTTAGGGATTTATTTCGAAAAATGTATGACTATTTTAGATCTCTTACGACTCTTAGCTTAGAGAATTCACCAAATTTAATGCGTACTCATTTAAAGCAGTTACAGAACTACCGCCTAAAAATGTTATCATTAAAAAACTGTCAGGGGATTTTGAAGAGTGATGACAATACAGAACATATGAAGGATATGAAAAAATTAGATACAGACATTCATGCCCTTATTGCTTATGGAGTGAATTTTCTGGATTTGAGGGAAATCAGTTCAGAAAAAACAGATAGGGAGCTTTTTGACACAAAGTCCCCCGATTCCCTATTAGCAAACCTTAAAAGAACCATCAACAGAAATGGTGTGAAGATTGCTTACAGTCTGTTTCAAGAGAATAATGCTGCAAAAACATTTGTCATAACAGAAGAAGATCTTGCTCGTTCTTCTAAATAGTAAGGTGATTAATTAAAACGATCGCAGCCATGGCTTCTATAGTAGGGACAGCGCGTAGGGCAACGCAGGGGTCGTGGCGAGAGCCTTCCGGCAAAGTGAAGTTGACCTCGGCGCCTTGAGTTGTGAGGGTTTGCTGGGGCTTGCCGATGCTAGAGGTGGGTTTGAAGGCAACGCGAAAGATGAGGGGCATTCCGGTTGAAATGCCGCCGAGCACGCCACCAGCGTGGTTAGTTTTTGTTTTGATTTTTCCGTTGTCCTCATAGAAAGTGTCGTTATGTTCTGACCCTTTCATGCGAGCGGCGGCGAAGCCCGATCCAATTTCGAATCCTTTTGTCGCAGGGAGACTCATCATCGCTTTGGCAAGGTTGGCTTCAAGCTTTTCAAATAGGGGATCTCCTAGTCCCGGAGGTACATGGCAGACGCACTCGATTACACCACCTAGTGAGTCTTTCTCTTCGATGGCTGCTTCTAGTGCTGCAATGATTTTATCCCTGGCAACTGGGTCGCAACAGAATAGGGGACTATCTTGTCTTGGAAGGTGCTCAGGATCGGGGCTCTCGGCCATGATTCCACCGATCTCTTTGATATAGGCGTGGATTTCAATTTCCTGTTTTTTGAGAAGCTGTTTGGCTACGGCTCCAGCAGCGACGCGGCAGGCGGTTTCTCTAGCAGAAGAGCGCCCCCCTCCGCGATAATCAAAGATGCCATACTTCTGGAGGTAGGTAGCGTTGGCATGCCCTGGCCTAAGTAGGTCTTTGATCGGTTCATACTTTGAGGAGTCTGCGTCTTGGTTGGGGATGATTAGGGAGAGGGGAGCGCCCGTTGTTTTTCCTTCGAATAGTCCAGAATAGACTTCGACTTGATCGGGCTCTTTTCTTGGGCTTGTGTAAGGGGATTTCCCCGGTGCACGCCGAGCGAGTTCTCGGTTGATCTCCTCTATTGATAAAGCATGCCCTGCAGGACATCCATCAATCACGACTCCAATAGCTTTCCCGTGGGACTCTCCCCAAGTTGTGATGCGAAAGTGATTCCCAAAGGAGTTACTTGTCACGCTTTAGCACTCCACAAATTTTTTCAATCGCTTCTTTTTCTGAGAACTTAGAGAGGTCTAACTGGGTAGCTCCTCCAATCCGGCGATAAAAGTTATCGCGCTCTTCCACCATCCGGTCAAAAGAGGCATCGGGATGTTTGGGATCGAAGTAGGCGGGGAGAGTTGGCTCTGCAAAGATTCTTTTTCTGAGCACTTCACGCTCTTCAATCAGATAGACGAGAGCTCCTCTTTTGCTGAGGGCCTCAACGTTTTCTATAAGCATCATTGCGCCACCACCCACTGCAATGACCGAGTTTTGGACACCTTGCAGGGATTGGATCGCCTCGTATTCTAGTGAATGGAATCCAACGGTTCCCACTTCTTTATAAATCTCGTTACAGCAAAGCTTACCTTGGTGGTTGAGTTGATAGATATCTTCGATCAGACGATCGGTATCGATAAAGGCGCGCCCCAGCTTTGTTGCTACTTTTTTCCCTAGCGTTGTTTTCCCACACCCTTTGATCCCAAACAAAACAATATTCACGAAATATGCGCTCCCATTTTTATGAAATGCTCTTTGAAGTTTGGATAGGTCTTTGAAACGCACTCTGCTGCCTTAATGACTGAGCTTCCCTTTGCTGCAAGGGATGCCACACTCAGTGCTAACGCCATGCGGTGATCTCGGTAGGTTTCAAGTAAGGCTCCTTTGAGCGAGCTCTGTTTAATGACTAATCCATCTTCTTTTTCGGTTATATCAGCTCCCATTTTTTTTAGCTCACGCGCAATCG
The DNA here is from genome assembly GCA_030149435.1 of Simkaniaceae bacterium. GTDB lineage: Bacteria > Chlamydiota > Chlamydiia > Chlamydiales > Simkaniaceae > JASBRR01. The sequence goes on along the minus strand of JASBRR010000015.1, from coordinate 20,626 downwards.
CATGAATGCGGTCGCACTCCTTTGCCCTAGCAATCTTTCCATTCATAAGGTGGGTTGTCCCTTTTGCAAAGCACCCTACTACAGCAAGCAGGGGAAGTGCATCGATGCACGCGTTCACATCAATTGTGCATCCTTCGAGCTCACTTCTTCCGGAGACTTTAAGTGTATAGCTTTGCTTATCGATCTCGATGTTTCCTCCCATGTTTGAAAGGATGGAGATGAGTTTTTTGTCTCCTTGAATTTCGTTCATATCGACATGGGTCAAAGTGAGCTCTGACTGTGTGAGAAGGGCTGCAACAAGGGGATAGGAAAGAGTGCTAAAATCGACGGGCACCTCATAATCAAACCCCGAATAGCTTGCACCTCCGGGAATCGTATAGCGACTGTAGTTTTGGTTGGTATAGGGAAGTCCTAGAAACTTTAACCAATGAAGCGTCAAATCAATCCATGGGGTTTCACCGGGATTGGTTACATTAATTTCAGTCGATCCCTCAGCAAAAGATGCGGCGATCAACAGGGCAGAAACAGGTTGAGAGTCCGTTCCACACAGAGTTGTTTTGCCTCCTTGCATGGGACCTTTAATGATAACCGGCGCATAGCCATCTCCTCGAGTTGATTCAGCGAACGCTCCTAGGCCACTAAGCGCCTCTAGTAGTGGTTTAACTGGCCTCCTTTGACGAATCGATGGATCACCTGTGATTACAGTATAGGACTCACTTAGGGCTGCAATGGCTCCAATAAAGCGAAGAATTTGCCCTGAATTTCCCGCATCGATCACATCTTCAGCAGGAGAAAGGTTAGGACCCACACCTTTAATCGTAAGCATGTCAGGAGTGCGCTGAACTTTCGCTCCGAAAGCTTCAATCGCTCGAATCATGTGGTCGGTGTCAGGGGAGTCGAGGTGCCCTTTAATCGTCGACTTTCCATTTCCCAAAAGTGCAAAGAGCAAGGCGCGCATAGTGTGAGATTTTGAGGGGGGAGTGCGCAGAACACCATTGAGTGAGCTTGGGGTCATCTTCAAATCACTCATGAACTGTCCGTACGATAAACCCTAAAACGGCATCGAGCATTTCTTGGTCGATCGCTGTGCAGAACTCACCTCCGTACGTGCGTACTTTGCCAATACGGCTCAAGACAACAAAACGGGGAGCTCCATTTTTTGATTTTTTATCGAATGCCATCGCTTCTTTTAAAACTTCTTCATTGACCTCATCGGGCACTTTTAAAGGAAAGCCGAGGGTACGAATCAGTTTATCGATCGCATCGAACTCTTGCTCTTTCAGGTATCCTAGGGAAAGGCTTAAAAAGCTTTCTGCAAGCATCCCAATCGCCACAGCATCTCCATGTGAAAGCGAGAAATTCATCGCTTTTTCGATGGCATGTCCTACAGTATGCCCAAAATTAAGCATGTGACGCGCATGCTTCCCTTTTTCTATCGCTTTGCGTTTGATGACAAGACTCTGGTAAACGGCTTTTTCAAGAAGGGGTAGACTCCGACTATTCCAGTCCTTGGCATTATTTTGAATCAGTTCGAACAGGGAACGCTTAGCAATCAGTCCATGTTTGATGATCTCAGCAGATCCGCACCGTATCTCTTTATCGGAAAGTGTTTCAAGCAATGAAAAGTCAATAAAAACAGCATCGGGTGCATAAATGGCACCGATGAGGTTTTTCCCTTCGTTAACATTCACGCCGGTCTTCCCTCCAATTGAGGCATCTACCATTCCCAGAAGTGTTGTTGGAATGGCAATATAGGGAATCGACCGGCAAAAAGTTGCGGCAACAAACCCCGCAAGGTCGGTGACAACGCCACCTCCAAGAGCAATGACAAACGAGTCATTACCATGACCATTTGCAAGCATCTCATCTTCGATCGTGGCTTTAGTCTCCCGTGTTTTGCTCTGTTCCCCTGAAGGAAATGTTAACAGAAGGGTATCCATCCCCGACTGCTCAAGTTCTTGTTTGAGCGTTTCCCCATAAAGTTTGCCGACGGCTTCATCTGAAATGATTGCACAACGATTTCCGAGCCGTTGACAGGTATGTATAAACGCATTACCTCTTAAAAGGTCTTCCCCTATAGAAAAGACCGTTTTCTGCTGACGCGAAGGAAGAGTTAGTGTAACTTGATGTTGCATAGATTAAATTATAAAATTGTCGTCTAAAAAAAGGGAAGCGCGATGTTAACCGGTGTGATTACAGATCCTTTAAAAGAGCTGCCGATTTTTCTTCAAACAGAAGGAGTCAAAGCTCTTGAGTTTCGTCTCGATTTAATTGAAAACCTCGATTCGATTGCCCAATTGCCCGCTGAAATGACGACGATTTTTACAGCGCGAACAGAAGCGCATTTAGAATTACTCAGCCTCAATCCAACATATGTCGACCTTCCCTGGGACTGCGACTACGCGCTCATCGATCTGGTGCGCCGTAAATTCCCTCAGGTCAAAATCCTTCTTTCCTATCACAACTTTGAGGAAACGCCAGAGCACCTTGGCCAACTTGTACACGTCATCCGCATGAGAGGGGGAGATTGTGTAAAGCTCGCCTGCATGGCAATAAGTACGCTTGATAGTCTGAGGATGTTAAAGCTTGTCCAGAGCGAATACAATATTGCAGGGATGTGCATGGGAGAGTTTGGACAGATCACACGAATTCTTGGGCAAGCGACGGGAAACCTATTTACCTATGCACCACTCACACAATCAGCAGCAACGGCGCCAGGGCAGCTGCCGATTGAAACTTTGACCACTCTTTACCGCTCCCATATGCACACAGACACTACGCGCATTTATGGACTGATTGGTAACCCTGTTAAGCAAAGCATCGGCCATCTTTGCCACAATGCAATTTTTGAGAACCTTGGAGAAGATGCTGTCTATGTGAAAATGGCGCTCAAGAAAGAAGAAACAAGAGAGTTCTTTGAGCTTATAGAATCCTTACCCATTTATGGGCTTAGCGTAACAATGCCTCTAAAAGAGAGGGTGATGAGCACTGCTGCAGTCAATACGTTAAAAAGAACACAGGCTGGTTGGATAAGGGAAAACACCGATGCTGATGGAGCGATGGACGCCATCGAAGAGAGGTTTTCACTTCAAGGCAAGACGGTGGCAATAATCGGAACAGGAGGTGCTGCAAAGGCCCTTTGCATTGGCGCAAAAAAACGAGGTGCAAAGGTAAGGCTGCTTAGTCGAAACTCTGAAAAAGGGGAGGAGTTAGAGGCACTTGCAAAAGTGGAGGTCGATCTGATCATCAACGCCACACCTGCGTCCATGCCCATTTCGAGTGACGCGCTAAAGCCTGAGACCACCGTTTTTGATATCAACTACAATCCGATGGAAACCGAGCTCATCAAAGCGGCAAAAGCAAAGGGTTGTCCTGTGATTTATGGCTATGAAATGTTCAGAGGGCAAGCTCTTAAGCAGCAGGAGATCTGGTTAGAAAAGCCTTTAGAGAAAACGGTTTTCGATAAAGCTTTTTTCCTAAGATTTTTATGCTCGGATGGTGAGGATCTACGCGATGTGCTAAATAGTGATAACAAATCGCTTTCTCTTTCTCATTAATTGCACAGTGATAAAACCCCATCACCACCATAAAAGCTCGAAAAGTAGAGACATGAAACACTTTTGTTTGTGGCGCAAGCTCAGCTAAGCTCCACTTTCCATCAAAAATGTCAGGGACCTCCTTGTACCGCTTTTTTCTGAGCATAAAATCTGCGTAGTTGACCCTTGCGAGTAAACAGCTCGGGTTGTCTTTGTAGTTTTTAACCGTAAGCGCATCCCCTTTTTTGATTTTTTTTAGGGCGTAGAGAATGTAGCTGTAGAGGTTAAGGATGTCGGGATTTGACGCATGCTTGGAGTAAAGGACCTCAATGCTTTTTTTTGCTTTTTTCGGGCTATTAAGGGCCAGTTCATAACACTCCATGTAGTGTTTGAGATCGTCAGCAGGGAGCGCATCTTTTAAACGCTGAATGTCTTTTGTCCAGGTAATGGTGTGTTTAGGCAGATGAAAATGGGGAGTATTTTGTTCGGGGATGATCAGTGTATTCATTAGAGGCTTGCTTAAAATTTTAGAGACGTCCTACCATAGATGAACTATATTTAATATGAGCATCTTATGTCCAGATTCTTTAACAAAAAACTCCTTGCCTTCGCCTTCAGTATCATTATCGGACTAACCGTCTGGAACTTGCCCCCTCCAGCTGGTGTTTCCTCTCAAGCGATCCATATGTTTGCCATCTTCATTTTCACGGTGACAGGGATCATTTTACGCCCCGCCCCAATCGGTGTGATTGCAACAATTGGTTTGACACTGACAGCAGCAACCAAGACTCTCAATTTTGGAGAAGCCTTTAGCGGCTTCGTAAACCCCATCGTTTGGCTTGTCGTCGTCGCCTTTCTGATCTCTCGAGGGTTTATTAAAACTGGACTCGGTGAACGGATCTCCTACGTTATTATCAAGTATCTCGGAAAAAGCACACTGGGCATGGGCTACGGAATGATCTTAACCGACCTTGTTTTAGCTCCTGCAATTCCCAGTGTGGCAGCACGTGTTGGGGGAATTGTCTACCCAATTGTTAATGCTCTCTCTAGAGCCTTTGGAAGTGAGCCCCACAGTCACCCACGAAAGCTCGGCTCCTTTTTGATGAAGGTCACATTCCAAGGCTCGGTGATCACAGCGGGGATGTTCCTGACCTCGATGGCGGGAAACCCTCTGATTGCAGACATCGCTAAAAGTGTTGGAGTCAATATCACATGGGGATCTTGGGCACTTGCCGCTTCTGTTCCTGGCCTTGTTTGCTTAGCAATCATTCCTCTTGTCCTCTACAAGCTCTATCCACCAGAAGTAAAGGACACGCCAGACGCAAAAGATTTTGCCGTAAAAAAGCTCAAAGAGATGGGGCGGATGCAACCTCAAGAGTGGATTATGATCTTTTCGTTTGTTCTCCTTGTCACTCTATGGATTCTTGGTCCCTTTATCAAAATGGAAGCAGTTGTTGCAGCTTTGATTGGACTCGTTATTTTGCTTTTAACAGCAATCCTCAGTTGGGATGATGTGATCAAAGAGAAAGGAGCATGGAATACGCTTATCTGGTTCTCAACACTGATTATGATGGCCACCTTCTTGAACAAGCTAGGCTTGACAACATGGTTTAGCTCATGGGTTCAAGGGCATGTGAGTGGCCTTCACTGGGTTCCAGCATTTTTGATTCTCTCCCTAGTTTATTTTTACTCCCACTACTTCTTTGCGAGTATTGTCGCACACATTGGGTCGATGTATTCTCCCTTCCTCGTCCTATGTGTTGCTCTCGGAACGCCACCGATGATTGCGGCAATGGTCCTTGGATTTATGAGTAACTTCATGGGAGGGCTCACTCACTATGGGTGTGGCCCGGCACCGATTTTCTTTGGTTCAGGCTATGTAAAAATTACCGACTGGTGGAAGCTCGCTTTCTATGTTAGCATTGTGAACATCCTCATCTATTTTACGATTGGTAGCGGTTGGTGGAGCATCCTCGGACATTACTAAGAAGCTTCAACTTTCTTAACCCCTTTAGAAAGCGGTATCGGCCTGCATTTGATCAGGCCTATAGCGCCTTCAAAAAAGGGGAGAGAAAGCTAAACGCCCTTGGACGAGAAGGGCAAACACTTCTTCACCTTGCGATTATCGAAGAAAAAGAGCAGCAAATCGATGAGCTGATTCAGCTAGGTGCCTCTCTAGATGCAAAAAATCGATGGGGGATGACCCCTCATGAACTTTCGTCCCTTCTGAGCCGAAAAAAGCTGAAAACTGAAAGCAAAGAACCTCTTCGTATTTTCCGCAACCGAGACCAAAAGCTTCACTCCATTTCTGTTCAAGAATTCGAAGAACGCTTAAAAATTGAGTACATCGACTCTCTTGAGTTTGAAAACATAGATGATCTTGCATGGGTCGTAAAACAGTGCCGAAAAAGGCTCCACAAACATCAGTTTGATCAGATGAATCAATGGGTGCTGGCCATGCACCAAAAGGCTATTGGACAGATCCGCCGCGACCTCTATTACATTCGTTGGATCAATGCACGGCTGGGCTATGGGGTCTTTGCCGCCAAAGACCTCCCCAATTTTACCTATATTGGGGAATACACAGGGGTGATCAAACGGAGGCAGCTGAGAAAGAACCGTTTCAACGACTACATCTTCGGCTATGTTGTGGGTCCTAAAGATACTCCCTTTATTATCGATGCAGAGGAGAAGGGGAACTTCTCCCGTTTTGTGAATCATAGCGACACTCCGAACTTAACCTCGCGCTGGGTGATCACTGGGGGAGTCACACGCATCATCCTCTTTGCCAATCAGTTTATTCGCAAGGACTCGCAGCTCACATATGATTATGGCGAATACTATTGGAAAAATCGCAGAACACCCGATCTATTAACTTAACCTTTCATAAAGGCAGATAACCATGAAAAAAAACCTCGCAGAAAAGCTCATTTACCCTCACCTCGTCAGTGGCAACATGACTCCTGGGGAAGAGATTGGTTTAAAGATTGACCAAACGCTGACACAAGATGCGACGGGAACCATGGTCATGCTCGAGCTCGAAGCGATGGGGCTAAAAAAAGCAAAAACGGAAATCTCGTGCCAATACGTTGATCACAATATCATTCAGAGTGATTTTAAGAACCCTGACGACCATCTCTTTCTCTGGAGTGCGGCGCAAAAATTTGGCATCCACTTTAGCAAGGCGGGAAATGGTGTCAGTCACCCTGTCCACATGGAGCGATTTGGAAAGCCAGGGAAAACTCTTCTCGGATCGGATAGCCATACGTGCGCTGCGGGGAGTCTCGGGATGCTTGCGATTGGAGCAGGGGGACTTGAAGTCGCCCTTGCTATCGCTGGAGAACCCTTCTACGTCAAGATGCCTACTGTCATGGGAATTGAGCTCAAGGGAAAACTTCCCGACTGGGTCAGCGCAAAAGATGTGATCTTAGAAGTGCTACGTCGATATGATGTGACAGGCGGCGTCGGAAAGATCCTCGAATATTACGGCCCTGGTCTTGAACACCTCTCTGCAATGGATCGCCATGTAATTGCTAACATGGGAGCAGAACTTGGGGCAACAACGTCACTCTTTCCCTCAGATCAAGAAACTAAGCGCTTCCTTAAGCTTCAAGGAAGAGAAGGGGACTGGAGCGAACTCAAAGCCGACTCTGGATGTAATTATGACCACCACGATGCCATCGACCTATCCAAACTTGAACCTCTGATCGCTGCGCCCAGTAGTCCCGGGAATGTAGTCTATGTTAGGGATGTTGCCGGCAAACCCATCTTCCAGTCGATGATTGGATCCTCAGCCAACCCTGGCCTGCGCGATTTTGCTGTTCCCGCTATGGTTCTTAAAGGAAAAAAAACACAAGATCATGTTTCCTTTGATATCAACCCAAGCTCTCGCCAAGTCCTTCAAACACTCACCGAAGAGGGCTATCTTGCCGACCTGATTCAATCGGGCGCGCGCATCCACCAAGCAGGGTGCAATGGATGCATAGGAATGGGGCAGGCCCCAGCCTCTGGGAAAATTAGCCTGCGGACTAACCCTCGCAACTTCCCTGGACGCTCTGGCACAAAAGAAGACCAAGTTTACCTCTGCAGCCCTGAAACTGCTGTCGCTTCTGCGATGACTGGGAAAATCACAGACCCTCGCGATCTAGGGATGCCTTATCCCAAATTTAAGGAGCCTGAACATGTGAGCTTGCTTAATGAAGTGGCCCCTCCTGGAGAGCCACAAGAGCTCATCATGGGTCCCAACATCAAACCCCTTCCAAAATTTGCACCCCTTCCAACACATATTCAAGGACCCGTCCTTATGAAAGCTGGAAACAACGTTTCGACAGACGAAATCTTGCCAGCAGGAAACTTCGCCCTCCCTTTTCGAAGCAATATCCCTGCGATTAGCCGCTTTACCTTCTCCCAGGTCGATCCTACCTACTACAAAAGAGCTCTATCACACCAAAAAGAGGGCTCTCTAATCGTTGGGGGAAACAACTATGGGCAAGGGTCTAGCCGGGAACATGCTGCGATCACGCCGCGTTACCTCGGGGTCAAGGCGGTCATTGCCCTGAGCTATGCGCGCATCCATCGAAAAAACCTGATTAACTTTGGCATTTTGCCTCTAAAATTTACCTCAATCCAAGACTACACTAGCATCGATCAAGGCGATGTGATAGAGATAAAAGATGTGAAAAGGCAAGTCAAAGAGGGCGGTTTTGTGGTGGTTAGAAATCAGACCCAAAAAACCACCTTTAAAACTGAATGTGCTCTATCTGAGCGAGAAAGAAGAGCGATTCTAGCTGGCGGCCTGATCAACCTAACACTGCAATAAGGTAAGATAAGTGCTTTTTATCGCCCGGATCATCATTACAGCGATTGTGATCCTCCTCACATTCCACATCATTCCAGGCTTAGAGGTCAAAAATGACCTCGATGCGATCCTATTTGGCCTGATTCTAGGGCTCGTCAACTCGATTGTACGCCCTGTCTTAACCCTCCTCACGCTCCCCATTACCTTCTTCACGCTAGGCCTCTTCCTGCTCGTTATCAACGCCTTCACATTCTGGCTCGCCAGTGAGATCTCCTACGGCGTCCATATTTCAACCCTTTCAGGGGCCGTCTGGGGTGGACTCATTATTCTGATTAGCGGGATCTTTACCAACCGTCTTATCTGGAACTACAAAGTATAACTTTCTCAAAACAAGCATATTACAAATTAGTTAATTTTTATTAAAATTAATGTTATAATTATTATTGATTTGAAATTAATAGGAAATAAAAATGAGCGCAAATAATACGCAGATTTTAAGCCAATATCGCAGTGAGCTAGCCACTATGGTTCAGGGCCTTCAGGCTCAATCCCTCTCTCGGGTCGTAGCGAGAAAAAATCTAGAAGCCCTTATAAGCAAAGTTGCAATAGTTGGACAAGTCGCACTCCAGGGCTCAGACTTTGCAGAATTTCATGCAATCTCAGCAGGCGCTTCAAGACAATACGATATACACTTTAATAGCACAGTGCTCGACCAAGCTCAATTAGACCTTACAGATATGACAACCCGCCTCAACACCTCAGAAAAAACGATGACCGAAACAGTAGAGACCAGACGACAAGCACATGAGGATATGAAAGTTATTGCAGCTAAAGTCAGCCAAATCACTGTAGAGCAAATAAAAGCTTCAGAGCCTCAATACACTGACGTTCAAACGACAATGAAGCAATTGAACACACGTCTTCTATTATGCGCTAGTAACGCTCATTTAGACTTCGCCCCGATAAATCTTCCTAAACCTTCAGTAAAACCTACCTCTGGACCCATTCAGCAAACTCAAACTCCGATAAAACAAACGCCATCGCCAAATCACTCAAAAATTCGTGGAAAAACAAATCAAGGGGAGGGGAATAGCTGCCCTGCACATGCTGCAGCATTTGTGACACATTTCTTATTGGGCAAACAAGTGACCACAGACGTTATTGATCAAACACTGATTGGAGAAGCTAAAGCCAATTTTCAAGAAATGCTTAAAGCTGAAGAATCTAGTATGCAATCCCCTGAAGTTGATTCCAAATCTGCTGCGCTTCTCCAACAAATCCACAAAAATAGTGGTCGAATGCTTCCTGCAGAATCAGCTCTTAGTTACTACGAAAACAAGAATCACGGTCTTTTTGCACAACGCAGAACCTTGCAAACAGGCTCATTGGACCGTCTAGTATCAGATGATAATGCAAATATCGCTATTTTTAAGAAGCGCCTTGAAGAACTTAGAGGTCATGCCTCTGGTAACGATCGAGTTGCAGCTACTGTGACTTGTAACCATAAAACCTTTGCAATCGGCGTCGTAGAAGGGCTTGATGAAGAAGTTTTCTACTCGATCTTTGACTCTCATTCAAAACCTGGTGCCACCGTCTTTGAAACAACAAGCATCGATGATGCAGCAAAATATTTAGCAGCACTCAATCGCTACAACCCTGAGCTTGCAAATTACGATGGCGGCAATAAAGTCTCTTACGCCTACCGCACAACAGCTCAATAAAGGGACTGCTTAAGACAGTCCATTCTCACAGCGTTTGCTCATTTTTTGGCAAAATCTGCAAAGAGCGACTTTCGAGAGCAGTCCCTTAGAGAGTTTGCCTTTTGCATAGCTCTTGGAATAGCCCTGGCTGATTGATGAGTTCCTTAAACGTTCCCATTTGAACGATCTCTCCCTGATCGAGGACAAGAATCCGATCGAGGTTTTTCACTGTGCTGAGGCGCTGCGCAATGACAAGTCTAGAGACCCCAAGTTTATCAATATTTTTCGTAACTGTGATTTGAGCTTTATTGTCTAAGGCAGAAGTCGCTTCATCCAGCAAAAGGATGGAAGGACTTCCCATTAACGCCCTTGCAAGCTGCAAGCGTTGTGCTTGACCACCAGATAGCGTGGTACCCCCAGGAACAATCACCGTATGAAGCCCCATAGGGAGGTTTTCAACGTCCTCAATAAATCCGGATCTCTCAAGTGCTTCTTTCACTTGATGTGCAGAATAATTACCACCACATACCAGGTTATCATAGATCGTTCCACCGAGGACTCCAGTCGTTTGCAAGCACGATCCAATATTTTTTCTCAGATCCTCAATATCGAGTAAATTAAGATCTTGTTCATCGCAGTAAATCACACCCGAGCTTGGCTTTTCAACCCGAGTAACAAGCGAAATAGGGTAGACTTCCCACTTCCTGAAGGGCCCACAATCCCCAGTGACTCTCCGGAACTCAGGGAAAAAGAAATATTCTTTAAAGTCTCTTCTTGTGCATGGGGGTAGGTGAAAGAGACATTCTCAAAGTCAATTTGTCCTTTTAGCTTGGGAATTTTAATACCACCCTCTCGTTTTTCCATAGGCTCAGTAATCACATCTTTAGCTTGAATCCAGAGCCCCTGAACCTGTGCAATTGTCCCCAAGACCTCATTTAGGGGATAGGATGCGAAAGCAAAAGCTGTGAAGGCTGAGATGAAAGCTAAAAAAGTGGGGAGCGCGATATTCTTGGGTCCTATCCAAAATATCACTGCCATATATAGGGCTCCAAGCGTCAAAATTGGCAGCGCTGCGGTATAGGTTGCGATCACATTTTGCAGACGCTGAGCCTCCTGTTGAAACTTTCTAGATTCTGTATAATGGGACAGCCAGTGTGAAAATGCGCTTTTCTCGGAAAGTGTCGTTCGTATCTTTTTTACCCCTCCGATCATTTGCACAAGGATCCCTTGTGTTTTTTGCTGGAACTCAGCCTCTTTTACAACTTGAGTCGCTTTCCTCTTCGCAATGCGATAGGACATTCCCATAAAAAGAGCAAAAAGAAGAGTCACAATCACTGCCAAAAGGGGAGAGTAAACAAACATCACGACTAGGTAGAGAAGAGCAAACGCGCCATTAATTAGTGCTGAAGAAACCCTCGAGTGAATCAAGGTGCGTATCATTTCCACACTCGCGAGTTTCCAGTAAAGTTCTCCTGAAAGGTATTTATTGAAGAACGAAAGGGGAAGGCGTAAACAGCGATCCCATAGAGCGGTTTGCATAAAATGTGAAGCAAGAGACTCTATGCGCAAATAAGCCAGGTTGCGCAATATATAGAAGCACCCCGCTCCAATCGCCGCGGCAATCAAGCTAAAAAATAGGTAGTGAATCAGGGAGTGGTCGCTTTGAGGAACAGCAAACCCAAAGAACAGGGAGGTCGCAACAGGAGGCCAAAGAGCAATGATTCCACCAATTGCTCCATACAAAAATAAAGAGAGGTCCGTTCGCAAATACCTCTTTAAAAGGTGAAAACATAGCTGCTTTCCCGTCTGGATTTTTTTGCTCAAAGAGGGATAAAGCTGAAAGGCTTCACGATCAACTTGTTTTCCTGTGAGGGATCCATCAATGCATGCAATAGGCTTTCCCGACTGAAAGCAGAGTAGAGTTCCTTCTACCTTCTCTCCCTCTTCCAAGATAATCGACCGGCAGCGAACCCCTGAAGCCTCGCAAATTGCCTCTAAATCCCCACCACTAGGGAAAACGAACTCGATGTGGAGATGCTTACCGATTAATTGAAGCGCTTTTTCCAAGTCGCTGTGATGTATGGGATCAATCGTAGAAGGAGCTGATGAAAATAAGGTCTTTTGCGCATGCTCTAGTGTGGTGCTGAATTGCCTGACTTGTGACTGAGCTTTTTGTTGGAGATGAAAAAGGTCTTGGCCCATTCGATGCTGCTCAGCTTTTGCCATCGCTCTTGTGCAAAATTCTGAAAACTCTTCTAGGGAAAGGTCCTGATCAAGCTGCTTGGGAAGCAAGGGGAGAACCTCATCGATCCACCTCTTCTCCTCTTCCTTAGAGGCTGTCTCAACTTCATAAATGGTGACCTCTTGATCGGCGACTAGGTAAAAGGGAATTCCGGAAAAGACATAGTGGGTGGTGAGGGGAGTGTGGATATGAAATGCAGAGAGATTCACTCCTTGAATATCGGGAAGGTAGTAGATCTTTCCTCTCTCTTTTAAGGAGTGGAGCAGACCGGGTTGCAGTTGAATCGAACGTTTCGAGTCTATTGGCTCCATTCTAGTGTCTCACATTTGATGAGTTCCTGATACATTCCCGACTCCTTCTTTAGCTCTTCATGCGACCCACGCTGGAGTAATTTTCCCTTGTCTATGACCAAAATTTCCTCACATTCACGCACAGTACTCAAGCGATGGGCAATCATCAGGACTGAACACTCCCTGACTAAAACCCGCTCTATAATCGCCGTTTCTGTTTTTGAGTCGAGCACACTCATCGCTTCATCCAAAATGAGAAGAGGGGGGTTGTAAAGAAGAGCTCTCGCCATTTCGAGCCGCTGCTTTTGCCCTCCACTTAAGTTTTTTGCCCCTTCTAAGAGCTCTGTGTCATAGTGATGAGGATGCTTTAAGATCTCATCGTGAAGAGAGGCGTCCTTCGTCGCATGGATCACTGTTTCGTCGGGAATCGAAGAATTCCATAAGGTGATATTATCCCGTATCGTTCCCGAAAAGAAAAAGAGATCTTGGTCGACCGTTGCAAGGGATTGGTAGAAAAGCTCTCTTGGGATCTTATGAATCGGGATATCATCAAACAGGATTTCTCCAGACCAAGGTTCTAAAAGCCCCATAGCTAGTTTAGCTATTGTCGATTTTCCACTTCCTGTTTGCCCTACGATCGCGAGCCTTTTGCCCGGTTTGATCGTAAAGGATAAATTGTCAATAAGAGGCTCTCCAACGGGAATATAACCAAACGAGACGTTGCGAAACTCCAATTTCCCCTTAAGACGCCGTTTTTTTATGGGATTAGGTGATGAGGAATAAGATTGATCAACGGGGTTTTTTAAAACATCCTCGATCCGGTCGAGATCAACCTGCATGTTTTGGATTGTTTCATTGAGCCCAGTAAACCGGGAAATGGGGTGCAAGAAATTTTGCTGCAATAGAAGCATGGCCATCAACATCCCTACGCTCATTCTTTCCTCTAGGATCTCTAATGATCCCACACCAAGCAAAACAGCTCCTGCGAGGAGAGCAAGAAACAGGGGGACAATCGAAAGCAGAACATCCTTCTTCTCTACTTCTTGCTTGTCGTTAAATACATGGGTAAAGGTCCCCGCCCACTTTGAAAAGAAGTCAGACTCGATCCCGCGCGATTTAATCGTCTCTATTTGTTGCAATCCACCGATCCCAGTTCTGGCCATTTTCCCGCTGTTTTGTTGAAGGCGAGCGTAGGTATTGAGACGGGACTTGTAAATTATCGACACCACAACAAAGTTACATACAGCTGCAAGCACACTAATCCACGCGATATGGGGGCTATATAAAAAGAGAAGGGCTCCATATCCAATAATCAAAAGCAAATCGATTGTCGAAGAAATCACACTATTCATCAGCGTGTTCGCCACTGTGGTATTGAGCTGCTGGCGATAGGCAATTTCCCCACTAAACCGCTGCATATAAAACTGCAATGGCAAATGAAAGAGATGCCAGAGAAATTGACTCGACATTTTCATGGAAAGGTAAATAGAGACCCGATTCAACGTCGCTTTGCTTATATTATTTATTAAAAACGAAAAGAGGAACACACTGGCAACCATAGCGACAAAATGATAATCCCAAGAGGCGAGGTTATGGGTAAAAAAGGTGTCGATAAAAGCTCGTAAAAAACCAGGTAAAGCTAAACCTGGTACTAAGAGAAGAACTCCAGCAAGCATCAGAAAAGGGAAAGTATTGGAGACAAACTTAAGAGGATAGGAGAAACTCTTGAAAAAAGCTGCTCCTTTGCCGATTTTTTTAAACCCCTCCATTTTTTCAAAGCAAAGGACTATGCCAGAGTAATGCTTTTGGAACTCCTTATGTGATAACTTTCTATGACCTAACGCAGGATCATTGATATAAGCACATTTTCGAGTTACCTTCTCTAAAACCAGAAAATGATTAAACCCCCAAAAAAGAATTGAGGGTCCTTTGATCTCCCGGAGCCCCTTTAGATCCTTGCGATAACCAGATCCTTTAAGACCATACTTTTTTGCCGCTTCTACAACATTGAATGCCGAGCTACCATCTCTAGACACTCCACAGTCTAACCGGAGCTGTTCTAAGGGGAGATAAACCCCGTGGAAGCGCAAAACGATTGAAAGCGAGGCCGCACCACACTCTGTCGCTTCCATCTGAATCACTCGCGATGTTTTTCTACGCCTCGGGAATAACATAGGAAATTGGCCGTACCTTTTTTAAGATGACTTGAACTTCGCCCACACTGCCTGAAGAAATCTGATGTGGGGGACCAGGGCGCGATGTCCACTCCAATCCAGACGGAAACTCTGAGTTAGAAACAGGCTCAAGTTCCACCAAAACCTGAGGAACCTTCCCACGCGTTAAAAACTCCCGAAGGACTTGAGAGGGGATCAGAGATAGGGCCGGACTATCCGCATTAACCGGATAAGAAGAGACACTCGCAACATGGGCGCGCAAAGAGCCAAATTGCGATGAGTCTATTCCCCCCACATCAACAAGAGCCTCCATACCAGCGTGAATGGACTCCGCTTCAAACATCGAGAAAAACCCTAGAAGGCGAGTCTTGCCTCCCTGATCGAGAATCACACATTTTCCCCCACTTGTCACAGGGATATGACCCGTACATGCCCAATAGACCGCAACAAGCGCAAAAAATAGCAGCAGAGAAGTTGCAAACCACCGCTTGATCGTAATCAGACGCACTTGAGAATGGGCCTCACCAAGTGCAGTGATTTGCCCAACCTCTTTCTTAATCGAGTCACTATCTTTCATGAGTATTTGCTCACATCCCAAAATACTCTATTTAGATCATATCAAGTTTTTTGGCAAAAGGGATCCAAAGATAAAATACGACCAGGATCATACTTCTCTTTTAGCTCAATCAGCCGTTCGTAGTCTTTGCCATAGATTTGCTTGCACAAAGAGGGAGTCAGGGAGTTCTTGCCATAGAGATAGGGTCTTCCCTTGAGTGCGATACAATGTCCTTGAAGCTTAGAGAGAATGCGGTCAAGTTTCGTGTTCAGTTTTGTTGCAATGGTGTGTTGCTTCACTGTTTCACTTGCCTTTCGCTTGGGGTTACTGGAACCCTTCCCCATGTACATGGATTTCCCATGCTCCGAGTACTATGGTTCCTCTGACTTCTCAAACATCGTCTCTAAGCTTTGGGTATCAATCTTCAGCTTGAATACCCTTACCTAATTAAGGATGCTTTAGGTAGGGGAATGTTTGAGATCTCTCCTGTTAACTCGTCAGATCTCTTCATGCATGCCAGGCTCTTGGACCCCGCCGGGCCTAGGCCATCCTTGCGACTTATCGGTTGGCCCAGGTATTGGCTTCCACGTTATCAAGCGTGTCGCCCTCTCCGAGATTCACTAATTTCGAGGCTCGATCACACCCGCGCCACTTAAGGCATTCCGGCCTGCATGATTCGCTGCATACGCATCGAGAGGACCGTCACCGGGACTCCCGCAATGCTGGCTAAGACATGGAACTCGCTCTTCCTTTGTCTACAGGACTTGCACCTGTAAGATCTGATTGACAGGCTCCCCAAAAACTGGTCCACGATAAATGCGAAAAATCTCATTATGGAAATAATTTAAATCCGGAGGTTTTTGGATGAAGAAAAGCAAGTTTACGGAAGAGTAAATCACATTTTCCCTAAAGCAAGCAGAAGGCGGAACACCTGTAGCTGAGATTACAAGGAGGCTGGGGATAACCCAAGCGACATTCTATAGGTGGAAACAGAAGTTTGGGGGATTAATGCCCTCAGAAGTCAAGAAGCTCAGGCAACTAGAACAAGAGCACGCCCCTCATCGCTTTACAAAGACTCATGTGACGATCTTTGATCGCCCAGGCAAGCCCATCCTCGTAGAAAGAGTTGGAAAAAGTGATGCCTACTAAGAATGGAATAAGGAGTATAGCCAGAAACCAAAAGTTTTAGATGCATAAGAGCTAGAGGCCTACTGGACAAAAACTCCTGTTGGAGAGCCGAAAAGGAAGCACACAAGAAGGCAGCAGTCGGGCGATCCCCCATGGACGATCCAAAGAGAAGTGGAGGGGGCAAAGCCCCTTCGAACCCCTGTGCAACTTATCCCCTTGTTGTGCTAAAAGGTGACATTTCAACTTTGCTTAAAGGGGGTGACATTTTACATTGTTCTGACAATAAGATGTGACGAGGAGATCCTAAAATGACAACAACTGGAATTAGCAAAAGTAGATTTGCATTACCTAACGACTTTTCACGTTCTAATCAAGATCGGAATGATCTAAATGCAATTTCTGATCTTAGGATAGAAGATATACCTAAGCAAACACAAGATAAACCGCTAAGAACTTACAACAATAGCAACATCCATAAAATGCCTCTAGGAACAATCATTATCGCAAGGCTTATCTTTCAATACCTAGACACAGCTAAAGACCAAATCGCTATGGCTTCCGTTTGTCGGCAGACTCGAGATTTAGTGTTATATCAACATGTTCTTCGTACTGAATTTCCCGCGCTGATCCAAAGAGCGTTAAATGCCTTTCCTCAGACCTCCTTGGATAACTCCCTATTCGTTTATACGTTTAATTCGAGTGAATCCAAGGAACATAACATTTCAACTGCTGATGCCTTAAGAATAGTCGGTACATGGCATCGCAGCTTAGTGTCAAGTAGGATTAATAAACCTTTAGGATCTTTACCTATTCTTCCTGCAATGAATGCAAAGGAAAAATTCCAGCAAATGCTCAGCGAATATAGCGATGATTTACTTAAGAGCATTAATCGCTACATCTCTAACATCCAATACGAAGTCAGCAAAGCAGAAGCCCAGGCAAAGCTTGCGCAAGCCTATATCTCTAAAAAAGCTTTCCAGGCAGCGCGAGATGTCATTGCTACCATCCAAAACGACCATTGGAAAGCACAAGCCCAGGTAGAGCTTGCGAAAGTGACTCAGCAAGCTGAGGATTTGAACGCAGCAAAAAGTTTCCTTGCTGCCATAAAAGACAACGTATCGAAAGAAAAAGTCCAGAAGATGCTTGCGAAAACCTATATCTCGATAGGAGATTTTAGTGCAGCACGTAGTTGCCTTGCTACCATCCAATACGAAGGCAATAAAGCAGAAATCCAGATAGAGCTTGTGGAAGCCTATACCTCGATAGGGGATTTCGATGCTGCACGAGATGTTATTGCTGACATCCAAGACGACCACTGGAAAGCAAGTGCACAGATAAAGCTTGCGAAAGTGACTCAGCAAGCTGAGGATTTCAGTGCAGCACGAAGTATCATTGCTGACATACAAGACGACCGCGGGAAAGCAGAATCCCAGATAGAGCTGTGGAGAATGCTAGCTACCTAGTTTTCTACATTCATTTGTAATTTCCCAGTTTAACTGTGATGGTGTCAGTTCTAAGTATATTGGAGCCTATTTAACAACAATTTATTTCAATTAGCGGCTCTAATCTTTACGAAAAATTCAGAGGCGTAGAAACTCATTGCTTCAAATTTATTTTGAAACAGAGGTTAGATATGCCCTTAACTGATGGTGCATTGGCAAGGATTCAAAGTGATACGCTGGCTGAAAGCCAATTTTTTTCGAACACTAAGCGTTGGGATAGAACTTGGGGGCACCGCGAATCTTGCGATCAGATGGCTAAACTCTTTACAGAGGTCAGACAAAATAGTGTCCAGATCGATGTTGATGCCTCAAATCTCCCATTCCGGGCAATTGTGATTGCAGATCGCTCTGCAACAGGGCAAGGAGTGAGTCGCGCAGCAAGAACAATGTGGGGAGGTAGACCTCTATTTAATCAATGGGGATATGCTCAGGAACCAATTGCATGCCCTTACTATGAGATATCGAATCGGCGCGGTTTCCCAGAGCCTTGGTCACGTGAAGAGCGCGTTAGGGCAAACTCTGAAGGAGGAACTGAAAATGAGGTAGCAGCCTATTCTGCTCCACCCTACATCGAAAATCATGGAAGAGGGAGTTATAGGGAAATCATAAGAAGGATTGAAGAAATCGCTCCAGATAGAGCAAGGCAAATGGGAATTGCAGATCTTTTACTAAACACAGGTGCTCTTCGTCATACTGTGACAACAGATGTGCTGGGAAAAAGTTCGCTTCTTGCGAATAACGATCCGAAACCGGCCCAAGAGAAAATAGCTACACTCAATGCGATTTATGATCATGTCATGGGCACATGGACATGCGGCTCTCCACAAAGGCAATTAAGAGACACTCTTCACTCTCAGTATGGTGGCGTTTCAGATGAAGGAGAGCAGATATGAAAAAAAGGATTAGACTTTCTTATTTTCTCGGTGTGTTCCTAGCTCTGTTGCTAGTTTTTTGCGTCTATAAAAGTCGTAGTGTCATTTTGTCTAAGATGTTGTCATCGACGTTTCAAGCTCCTGTTAGTTTAGAAAGCGTTGATTTTTTCCCAGGACAACTTGCCATTAAAAATATCACCCTAAGTAACCCAGCTGATGCTTATGTCCCTACTGCTTTTAAGGCAAGAGAGGTATATGTGCACAACCCTCTTCTGAACTTTTTAAAAAGTAAGGTTGAAGTTGAAGAAGTAGTAATCAATGGGATTTATCTGAATATTGAATTTTATACTCAGGACCAGCTAGAGGGGAATTGGCAAACCCTGATGGCGAACATGGTAGAGGAGTCAGTGAGTTCTGGGCGTAAGAAGCAAACAGTGATTAAAAAGCTTATCTTAAATGACCTTCAAGTTAATCTGCTCCTTGCAGATGGGGGCATCCATCGCCTGTCGCCAATAGAACATCTCGAACTGGATAACATATCAGAAGAGGAGGGGGGCGCTCTCCAAGCGATTTCCTCAATTATCGCTAAGAAAATGGTCTATTCAGTGCTTAAAAATGAAGGTTTAAACTTGATCATTAAAGTCCCTCTAAAAGTGATCAAGAAAATTTTGCCATTTTTATAGGACCCAAGAAATTTTATTTTATCGAAAATTGGAACTAGAAGTATGATCTTCTGCCATGTAGCGTAGTGCTACAACTTATGAATCCTTTGGAGGACACAAAAATGGTAGCAAAAAAAATATGCGCACTATCCTTACTTGTAGTTGCAGGAATAAGCCTTGTTGGGTGTACGACTTCACGAGAATCTGTTCGTGACAAACACGTAAGCCTTGAAACTGTTGAAGTGCAAAATGCTGATGCAGTTGCCCTCACCAAATTTAATTACCAAATAGAGGGAGAAGATATTGACAAAGCAAAAGTTTTTGCTGGCCAGTTAAGCTCACCCGAGTCTAGAGCAATGGCATTTTTAAGAGTCGCTCTGATTGGAAAAGAAGCCATTGGTGATGTGCAGACGAAGAAGGAGTCGCTGACTCAGGCGATCCAGAACTTAAATGCAATCTCTAACGTCGATGTGAAGTTTGCTCTTCAGCAAGAGTTTCTCGAAGCGCTCTTTAATTTGGATGTAAAGCACAAGCAAAAAGCACTAAATGAAGTTTATCAAGAAATTCTCGATAACTTTTGGGAAACTTCTACTTCACTAGAAGCGAATACAAGGGTTCTATGTAATGAGACAATTACACAGATTAATGATTCTTTGAGTAAATCGTGGGTAATCAATGGTTCGCAGCTCAAAAAGGTTGGTCTTGAAGGAAAAATTCTTACTGCTAGATTGCGATATGCACTGAACCCTGAAAAAGCAAAAGTTGAAATTAGCACAATTAAGGACCAGGTCTGGGAAATCCATCCTTCAGCAAATCGCGTTCCATATTTACTTGATCTCATCGAGTTCGAAATTGACGTGACTCGTGATATCTCGGAAGCAAAGCGTTTGCTGAAAACACTAAGGAATACGCTGGAACCACAATTAGACGCATAGAAGTTTAGTAACACACTTCGTAAAGCTGTCAATAAATATTTGGGGCGGGCTCAATCATTTTGAGCCCACATGATTTATCTTAAGGGACTGTTGGGAAAGTCGCTTTCTACAGATTTTGCAGCGATTTTTGAGAAAAATCAAAAGAGTTAAAAATCTACATATACCTAAGTATAGGAGATTTGCAAACATTTTGATTTTACCAAAAAAACCGCAAAAGGTGTGGGAATGGAC
>JASBRR010000014.1 GCA_030149435.1 Simkaniaceae bacterium | reverse complement strand
TGACAATGGAGAACCAAGCATAAGTAAGATGCCAAGCCCCCCTGCGATGTGCGCAGGAGGCTTGGCTTAGGCTAAAACATAAACAAAATGAACTTAGGGATAATGGATCTCAAATTTTACAGAAAAAATCTTGCTTAATCTCTTATTCTAGCAAAAATTGATTTATAAGACAGGCAATAAGCATCTGAGAGCGTTTTATGGGACTGCTTAAGAAAGTCCCTAATAATTAATATCTAAAAACGAAACACAATAATTATGTGGTAGTTGCAATAAATGTGCGACCTAACTATTGAAAAAGAGAAAGGGCTATAAAGGGCCTGCTTAAGAAAGTCGCTTTCTACAGATAAAGATGTGGGAATGGACTTTCTTAAGCAGGCCCATAAACAACCATTGGGTAAGGATGCGTTCAACAATTGCACTATTTGGGGAAGCAGAAAAAGGCGACCTAGCGGCTCCAGTCTCGATTCAATCTCTTGATCAACTCTCTGAAACATTTGGCCATGCTCCAAAAGAAACAAGAGGCATTTTTTTTGCGGTTCAGTTTCTACTCTACCAACATGAACTCATCTACATTCGAGTGCAAGAAGAGGGCTTTAGTACAAAAAGCTACTTAAAGGGATTCAAGCAGCTTTCTCAAAAAGGAAATGCTCCCGATCTAACAGCGATCTGCCTTCCAGGTGTTGGAGATACGCGGATCTTTGATGCATGTCAAACATTATGCAACAATCACCGCGCACTACTCATTACGACAGAACAAGATTTCTACGATTACTTAACATCTCTTCACCTTCCACCCGTTTAAGAAATTAGGAAAGAGAACTTTCACAGCCCGCGCTTAGTGGGCAAAGTATTCAGTCAGCCCCTCTTGATCAGCCTTCATCGACTTCTCACCTTCTTGCCAGTTAGCCGGACACACTTCTCCATGAGTTTCATGGAAAATCAGTGCATCGAGAAGACGAAGCGCCTCATCCACAGAGCGTCCAAGGGGAAGATCATTGACCAGTTGGTGGCGAATTACCCCTTCCTTATCAATCAAGAAGAGCCCTCTAAACGCCACACCTGCATCTTGATTAAGAACATGGTACTCTTCTGCAATCGTCTTATTTATGTCTGAAACGAGCGGATAAGAGACTCCTTCGATTCCACCTTCACGCTTTGGTGTTCGCGTCCATGCAAGGTGACAGAACGCACTGTCAACAGAACAGCCAATCACTTGAGCACCGCGCTTTTCAAACTCTTCTAACTTCTCTTGAAACGCATGAAGTTCAGTCGGGCAAACAAATGTAAAGTCGAGAGGATAGAAAAATAAGACCTTATACTTTCCCTCAAATTGATCAAGCTCGAAATTCTCAACAATTTTTCCGTCAACAACAGCACCAGCTTTAAAATTTGGGGCTTTTTTTCCAATTAATAGTGAGCTCACAGCCACCTCCATTACTTAATGATATTTTTTGTAAAATTTTTCACCATCTTCGATCCACGCTTCATCACCAATCGTTGTCTTTTCTCCATGCCCAGGATAAACAATGGTTGAAGGAGAGAGCTTAGAAAGTTTTTTTAGGGATCCCCACATCGCTTCTGGTCGACTTGTTGGGAATGAGAGGTTCCCCATTGTTCCCTTAAAGAGTGTGTCACCAGAAAACAAGATTCCATCTGCAGAGAAAAAGAAACAAACTCCTCCAGGAGAGTGTCCAGGAGTATGAATCACTTGAGCCTTTAATTCTCCAACTTGTAGTTCTTGTCTATCAGATAACATGCCATCGGGCTCACAACTTTCAATCGGGATCACAAGGGGAAGTCCATCAGATCCAGGATCTCTAACGTTTCCTGCATCGTCATCGTGAACATACACGGGAATATTGAGCTCTCTTTTCAATTTCGCAAGATCTGCAATGTGATCGAGGTGCGAGTGAGTCAGCCAAATGGCGTTGATATCGACTCCTTGCTTCTGGGCTGCTTCTAGAATCCGATTGGCCGTTTCTGGCGCAGGATCAATAACCACTCCCTTCTTCGTCAATGTACACGAAACCAGATAAGCATTGGTTTCCCACGGGCCACCACAGAAGATTTCAAGAGCTAGCATGCCATCCTCAATTTCACGAATATCGTAAACAACAAAAAGAAGAGAATTGCACCGGAGAGGACTCGAACCTCTAACCTCCTGGTCCGTAGCCAGGTACTCTATCCAATTGAGCTACCGGTGCAACGTTTAAATCTGATAGTTAGGCTACATCATGCCCATTCCCGGCATACCACCCATGCCTCCCATTCCTGGGGGCATTCCGCCTTCAGGAGCAGGACTGCTTCCTTTAGGCATAGGCTTGTCAGTAATCATACAAGCAACTGTGATCAACAGGCTCGCTATCGATGACGCATTTTTAAGCGCACTTTTTGATACAAGCACTGGGTCTATCACTCCTGCCTTTAAAAGATCTTCAAAGGTATCTGTCTGGCCATTATAACCCCATGCACCCTCTTTTTCGCTAATCTTTTCGGCAATCATATTCCCTTCTTTCCCGCAATTGTTAGCAATCGCAGTTGCTGGAGCAAAAGATGCTTTTCTAACGATGTCAATACCCACTTTTTCTTCATCAGAAACTTTGAGAGAGTCTAATGCTTTTGCTGCGCGGATAAGAGCAACTCCCCCCCCAGGAACGATTCCATCAATGACTGCAGCGCGCGTTGCATGGAGGGCATCTTCAACACGTGCTTTCTTCTCTTTCATCTCAGTTTCAGTTGCGGCTCCAACATTGATCACAGCTACACCACCAGCAAGCTTAGCTAGGCGCTCTTCCAGGTTGCCTCGGTCGTAATCAGAAGTCGTATTTTCCATTTCTTTGCGAATCTGGTCTGCGCGTGCTTTGACTTTCGGATCATCCCCTTTTCCACCTATGAGAACAGTATCTTCTTTTCCAATCTTTGCCGTCTGAACCTCTCCAAGAACACTGACATCAACTTCGCTTAAATCCAGTCCAACATCCTCTGAAACAACCTGAGCACCTGTCAAAATTGCCATATCTTCCAGGATCGCTTTGCGGCGATCTCCGAATGCAGGAGCTTTGACTGCACAAAGAGGCATTCCAGCTTTTAGCTTATTGATCACAAGAGTGGTTAGCGCCTCGCCATCAATATCGTCAGCAATGATTAATAATGGTTGAGAGCTCTTGAGTTCCATATACTTTTCTAGGAAAGGGACAATGTCATTTGCACTCGAAAGTTTTTTATCTGTAATTAGCACACTCGCATTAGAGAGTTCAGCAGTCATCTTCTCTCCATTCGTTACAAAGTAAGGAGAGAGATATCCTTTATCAAATTGCATCCCTTCAACAACCTCAAGTACCGTATCAATACCCTTTGCATCCGCAATTGAAATGGTACCATCCTTGCCGACTTTGCTCATGGCGTCCGCAATCATTGCACCAACTTCTGTATCATTGTTAGCGGAAATTGTTGCAACTTGTGTGATCTCTTCAGGCTTGCTCACTGGGGTGGCGAGTTTATCAAGCTCTTCAATGATTACTTGAACAGCCTTATCAATACCGCGCTTGATTGACATGGGATTTCCCCCTGCCACAACATTTTTTACTCCTTCGCGGAAAATCGCCTCACCTAAAACTATGGCTGTTGTGGTTCCATCACCTGCCACATCTGCTGTTTTTGAAGAGGCTTCTTTAACGAGTTGTGCACCAATATTTTCGAACTTATCTTTAAGGGCGATCTCCTTAGCGACTGTGACACCATCCTTTGTAGAGAGTGGTGCGCCAAACCCTTTATTGATAACGACATTGCGTCCTCTAGGACCAAGAGTCACAATAACGGCCCTCGCAAGTGTCTTGACTCCTTTAAGGATAGATTTTAGAGCATTCTCATTGAACTGCAACATTTTTGCCATATCTTGTTCCCTCCTTACTCAATAACAGCTAGCACGTCATCTTCTGACATGATTATGTGGTCTTCTTCAGCTCCAGGCGCATCTGTCCCTGCAAACGCTCCAAATAAAACGCGATCTCCTACTTTAAGATCGATTGGAGTAACCTGGCCAGAGTCATCCATTTTTCCTGGGCCCATAGCAACGACCTCACCCTGTCTAGGCTTTTCTTGAGCTGAATCTGGGAGGAGAATTCCCCCTTGGGTTGTAGGCTTTTCAGAGCGTTTGACCAAAATGCGATTGCCTAGTGGCTTAATCTTGCGAGTTGAAACCATGATGACACCTTAAATCTTAAGTTTAAATACCATTTTAATTTTGCAAGCATAGGATAGTCAGCGCTTTTTGTCAATCAAACGACAAGATTTTAGCAATCCATCCTTTCAAGTGCTAATATAAGAGGTATTTCTCCCTTATTTCCTTAAATTTTTCTCTTTCTTCCTTTTGATAGCTGATCATTTTCCAGGCTGCATAACGCTCATTGAGCAATAGGTTGTAAATCTCTTCATTTCCATTAGCAAAACAAAAAAGCCTCTTTTTTGCCCCATCGGTTTTTGTTAATCGACTTTTTACCTCTTGGGGATACAAACTTTTCAAAAGACCCATCAACAGGTATTGAACTCCAAGCGGCTGATATTGACGCTGGTCGGTAACACGCACCAAAACCCCATGACAAAGAGTTCCTTTAAATGAACCGTAGAAAGGGGTGTAATGTGTCGGGAAAAAGTGAACACCAGCTAGTTTTTGTTCATTGAGCTTTTCAGCAAACAGATCAGCATCAATCCATGGGGCCCCAACAACTTTGAAAGGGAGTGTATATCCCACCCCAATGTTAACTAAGTCTAGCTCCCCAAGAATCCCTGTCGAGGCATAAAACAAGGGCGTGTCTTCATCGGGAATATGAGGACTCGTGGGGATCCAAGAAAGGCCTGTTTCCCGAAAGCTCATTGTCCGCTTCCACCCTTTCATCGGAATCACCGTCAACTGACAATCCACGCCATACTCGCTATTAAAAAACTTCGCGAGCTCACCTATCGTCATTCCATGGCAATAAGGGACATTCACATAACCGATAAATGAGCGCCACTTGCTTTCCAGCATCGCGCCATCTACGGTCAATCCATTGATCGGGTTCGGGCGGTCCAACACAATCACTTCAATTCGATGCTTTGCCGCTTCCTCCATCACATAAAACAAAGTGGTCTCATAGGTATAGGAGCGCACCCCTATGTCCTGAATGTCATAAACGAGTACATCGATTCCCTTCAGCATTTCTGCAGATGGGCGACGGTTCTCTCCGTATAGGGTATGAACGGGAACAGAGCAGTAACTACCCTGATTATCCACTTTCTCTCCAGCTTGCCTATACCCATGCAAGCCATGCTCAGGAGTAAAAAGTGCAGCCAAATTTAGAGACTTTTCTTGCTTAAAAAGCTCGACCGTGGGGATCAACTTCTGATTGACACCGGTTTGATTCGTTACAAGCCCCACTCTTTTTCCAGCTAGAGCTTTGAAATGCCCCTCGCTGAAGAAGCGATCGACACCTAAGTCAACAACAGCGGCATAAAGGGAGGAAAAAACCAGCATTAAGCAACTAAAGATGAGCTTCATAGATGTATACCCTAATAAAAGTTCAAAACAACCGTACACGAAAAATCATTTTTTTCATATTACAAGTCTTATGGGAGGGGTTTCATGACTAAATCCGATCACAAAGAAACGCAGGCAATCACAATGGCGCGCGAACTCTTGCGTCATGCAGAGGAAGAGCCTCTTTCATTTGAAAAGAGACAGTCGGAAACAGTTAAGCTCGTTGCCTACATTCTTGAAGATGCCATTAGCAATATCACATCAAAAGAGCTCAAGCTCCAAAAAGAACTCGCTAAGATGATGGCTGACCCTATCGGGAAAGTATTTACAACAGCTATGACAGATCAGTGCTTTCGATCGAGAAACCACAAGCGGGTCGCCAACCAACTCATCTACTTACTTCGCCACTACGGGGTTCCTAAATTCTTGTCGAAAAAAAAGCAGCTCCAGCTCTACCTATTTCAACTGCTCGGGCAAAAATTCTCCATGCTCTTTGTTCCTATCGCAACATTTTTCTTACGCAAGCAAACAGCAGCAGTGATCATCCCAGGAGAAAAAAGGGCGCTTATTAAACACATCAAAAAAAGACAAAAAGAAGGCGTAAGACTGAACCTCAATCATTTAGGCGAAGCCATTTTAGGAGAGGCTGAAGCGAAAAGACGCCTCGAAGTCTACCTCAAAGATCTAAAGCACCCTTTGATCAACTACGTTTCGATAAAAATCTCGACGATCTTTTCTCAGATCAACTTACTTGCACCAGATCAAACACTCGAAGTCTTGGCAAAAAGACTTCGGCAGCTTTACCGCGCGGCCATGAAACCCTCTACGCATAAGTTTGTCAACCTAGATATGGAGGAGCACCGGGACCTTCACCTAACCAAAGACCTATTCATTAAAGTCCTCGACGAGCCAGAGTTCTTGGAGCTCTCAGCTGGGATTGTCCTCCAAGCCTACTTGCCCGACTCTCACGACATCCAAAGAGAGCTTACCCTCTGGGCAAAAGCTCGCATCCAAAGAGGAGGCGCCCCCATCAAAATACGGATTGTAAAAGGGGCTAACATGGCGATGGAACAAGTGGAATCCTCTCTGCATGATTGGGCTCAGCCCCCTTATCAAGCCAAAAAGGAAACCGATGCAAACTACAAGCGCATGGTGCTTTATGGAGCACACCCAGAGCATGCAAAAGCCGTGCACATTGGAGTTGCTAGTCACAATCTATTTGATATCGCCTTTGCTCTAATCCTTAGAGCCGAGCACCGTCTCGAAAAGGAAATGACCTTCGAAATGTTGGAAGGAATGTCCGATCACATGAGGCGCTCTCTTCAAAAACTCACAGGCGACATTCTCTTATACTGCGCTGTTGCCACAAAAAAAGACTTCCAGAGTGCGATCGCCTATCTCATTCGCCGTTTAGATGAAAACACCGGAGCAGAAAACTTTCTAGCTTCTAGCTTTGAGCTTGAGCCTCACTCAAAAGAGTGGGAAAGGCAGGTAGAGTTCTTTCATCAGGCATGTCTTGTTACTAGCACTACGGATCACACGCCCCGAAATAAGCAGGACAGAAATATCGCACCCATTGACCTTCCACTAGATGCTCCCTTCGAAAATGCCTCAGATACTAACTTTGCTCTCCCTCAAAATCTCTCCTATGCGCAAAACATCATAACAAAGTGGAAAAACCGGAAGATTAGCCCCATCCCACTGGTCATTGATGGGAAGGAAATCCATCACACTCCCCCAACAGGTAAAGGACATGATCCTTCAAACCCAACTGCGATTTACTACAGCTATACGCAAGGAAGCTGGGAAGAAATCAATAGAGCCCTTGATGTCAGCAAAAAATATGAAAGCGCCTGGGGAAAAACTTCTATCGAAGAAAGGTCAACGCTCATCAGTGAATGTTGTAAACGCCTTCGAAAAGAGCGCGGAAACCTAACAGGGGTGATGGTAGCCGATGGAGGGAAACAGATCACTGAAGCTGATGTCGAGATTTCTGAAGCAATTGACTTCGGCGAATACTACTTGCGCTCTATGGAAGAGCTCAGCAAGGTGCGCGACTTAGAGTGGACACCCAAAGGAACCATACTTGTCACTCCTCCTTGGAATTTCCCCGTAGCAATTCCAGTAGGAGGAATTTTTGCAGCTCTCGCGACTGGTAACTGCGTGATATTTAAGCCCGCTGCCGAATCTATTCTTGCAGGCTGGCAACTTGTCAATATCCTATGGGATGCAGGCATCCCAAAACAGGCACTTCAATTTATTGCATGTGAAGATGATCCCGTTGGATCAAAACTCGTTAAAGATTCGCGGATTAATGCTGTCATTTTAACAGGTGCCACGAGCACTGCGCGTCTCTTTTTAACAATGCGTCCAGACCTCGACCTCTCAGCAGAAACTGGGGGCAAAAACAGCATGATTATCACTTCTCTTGCCGACCGCGATTTGGCGATAAAAAGTCTCGTTCAATCCGCTTTTGGACATAACGGACAAAAGTGTAGCGCTGCCTCCCTTGCTATTGTGGAAAAAGAGGTTTACGACGACCCTCGCTTTAGACAGCAACTCAAGGATGCCACAAAAAGCTTAAAAGTTGGCTCTGCTTGGGATCCAGCAAATAAGATAACTCCCCTGATTCGCCCCCCAAGCCATGATCTTAAAAAAGCTCTCACGACAAATGAACCTGGAGAGTCCTGGCTAATCGAGCCCAAAGTCGATCCTAGCAACGCGAATCTCTGGTCTCCCGGAATCAAGTGGGACGTTAAACCCAACTCTTTTACTCATCAAACAGAGCTATTTGGTCCTGTTCTTAGTGTGATTCGAGCAGAAAACCTCGACGATGCCATTCACATTGCTAACTCCACCCCCTATGGTTTAACAGCAGGCATCCAAACATTGGATAAGCGAGAGCAAAAAAGGTGGGAAAAGCACATCATTGCCGGCAATTGCTATGTCAATCGAACAACCACTGGAGCCGTTGTTCGCCGCCAACCCTTTGGGGGTTGTAAAGCCAGCTGCATCGGCCACGGATCTAAGGCAGGCGGGCCCAACTATTTAATGCAGTTTATGCACGTGAAGCAAACTGGTGTCCCAAAAGAGAAGTTTCCTCCCAAAGCCTCCATCAATAACCTCACCTCTCTCATTGAAAAATATGATCTAAGTACTGAGGAACTAGGCATCTGGTATGCAAGCATTGCGAATTATGCCTTTTTTGCTAAGCAAATGAGTCGGTCAATAGATGTTTCAAAAGTCGTTGGCCAAGACAATTTTCTCCGCTATGTTCCCAACAAAGGAATGGCACTGCGGATTGAAAAAGGGGATGCGCCCATCGACTATTTACGCATCCTTACTGCAGCACTGACCTGTAAAACACCTCTAGAAGTAAGCATGGCTAAAAACGTCCGGTTAAAAGATGTAGATTGGGAAGCACTCTTTCCCGCTTTCACTTTCATCGAGGAAGAAAGCGATCAATTTATCGAACGCGTCAGGCTGGGTCAGATGAAAAAAGTGCGCCTCCTAAAAACCCCTTCCAAAGAGCTATTTGAAGCAGCGTCTCGCACACTATGCTACCTCAACAGCCAACCTGTGTTAGCAAATGGCAGAGTCGAACTCACCCACTACATGAGAGAAATCTCTCTCAGCACTGACTACCACCGCTATGGCAACCTAGGCCTTAGAGAAGGTGAACTCAGGAAACCGATTCTCTGATTGTCAAGCATCCTGCAAATAGACTAAGGGACTGCTCTCAAAAGTCGCTCTTTTCAGATTTTGTGGTGGTTTTTGAGAAAAATCGAAAGAGTTGAAAATCTACATAACCTCACGTATAGGAGATTTGCAAAAATTTTGATTTTGCCAAAAAAGGTGCAAAATGTGTGAGGATGGAATTTCTTAAGCAGTTTAAAATAAGAGGTTATGTAAAAAACTAAGGTGTGAGCGCCTTCCAGAACCCAATCAGGGCAATAACTTTCAGGTCAGTGACAGCAATGGCATCAATCGTTGAACGTGCTTTCCCTAAATCTCCTCCTAATACATAAGCTTTTGCAAGCTCTTTCTGGACTTCTGCTTTCGAGTAGATACAGCTAATGGCATCGAGGGTTGAACGCGCTCTCTCAAAATCTCTTCTTGATACATAGGCTTTTGCAAGCTCAACTTGGACTACAGCTTTCTCTGTGCCTTCTACCTTTTTAACTATGTTTATGCAGTCACTCTCAAAATCTTCCGGCGTTCGAGCCACTTTCATAAGCTCAGCCCAGGCTTTTGCTTGCCAGTAGGTGTTTTTTATGGAATCAAAGGTTGTAGACGCTTTATCTAAATCTCCTGCTAAAAGATAGGCTTTTTCAAGCTCAACCTGAGTTTCTCCTTTCGTGTCGGAATCTATAATGGTATCAATGGCTTTGCGCGCCTCATCGAAATCTTCCTCCCTAACTGCTACAAAATCTGTAAAAAGCGACTTTCTTAAGCAGCTCCTTTATCAGAGTGACTTATAGATGGCGAATTCTCCAATTGAACATTCACAGCTGTGATGCTATCATCCATCAGCATGTTAGACCTGAATCCTCAACAAAAGATCGCTGCACAGCATGTCGAAGGTCCGATGCTTGTCCTTGCAGGTGCAGGCTCTGGAAAAACACGTGTTGTTGCCTACAGATGTGCACACCTTTTGAGTATTGGAATCCCCGCAGGGGAAATCTTAGCCCTAACCTTTACAAACAAAGCAGCAGATGAAATGGGCAACAGGATTCGCTCCCTGGCTGATAGAAGCGTTTTAACGTCGACATTCCATTCTTTGGGTGCAAGGATCTTAAGGGAATCAATTCATATCTTAGGCTACTCCAATGATTTTACGATTTACGATGAAAACGATAGCCAGCAACTGATCAAACAGTCCCTTGCATCACTTGGCTACAAAGCTGAGAAAGGGACGGTCAAAACACTTAAGGTGGGAATATCCAATTGCAAAAATGGGTTACTAGAACCAAGGGAGCTAAAAGATGACCCCCTTCTTGAGCAAATCTTTACAGCGTACCAAAATAAATTACGCGAATATAACGCGCTTGACTTTGATGATCTACTCTACTTAACTGCTAAACTCTTCCAAAATCATCCCGATATTCTAGAAATGTATCAAAAGCGCTGGTCATTCATCCTCATTGATGAGTATCAAGATACAAATGCCGCTCAATACTCTATGACGAAAATGCTCTCTGCAAGGCACAACAATCTCTTTGCTGTTGGGGATCCCGACCAGTCTATCTATTCGTGGAGAGGAGCTAACCTCAATAACATCTTAAACTTTGAAGAGGATTATGAAGGGGCACACATCATTACCCTCGAGCAAAACTATCGGAGTACCTCGACGATTCTGGCAGGTGCCAATAGCTTAATCGAGCACAACGAAGGGCGCTATGAAAAAAGACTCTGGAGCACGCTAGGAACTGGAGAAAAAATAGGGGTATACCAGGCCAGAAACGAACGAGAGGAAGCAGAGTTTGTCATTGTTGAGCTAAGCAAGCGCGCTCAGGAAGCTGCAATTCCCCTAAGAGATTGTGCAATCCTCTATCGCACCAATGCCCAATCCCGCTCCCTCGAAGATACCTGTCTCAAGTACAACCTTCCCTACACAATCATTGGAGGCCTCTCCTTTTATCAACGAAGGGAGATCAAAGACATCTTAGCACTACTAAGAATGGTGATTTCAGACACTGATTTCCTATCGTTTGCACGGACGATTAACCTGCCGAAGCGGGGTGTAGGAGCCTCAACACTGACAAAGCTTCGAGACCTTGCAGAGCAAAAAGTTCTCCCTATTCTTACACTGTGTCGAGCACTTTTAGCTGGAGAGATTACAGATATCAAGCTTTCAAAAAAGCAACGCGAAGGGATTAGTGACTATCTAGGCGTGATCAATCGCCTGAAAGAGCTGACTCGAGAAGATCTTTCTATTGGAGCCATACTAAAAAAAGCAATTGAAGAGTCGAGATATCTACAAGTGATCAAAGAGGATCCAGAGACTTTTGACGATCGGAAAAGCAACCTGGATGAATTAATCAACAAGGCAGAAGAGTGGAGCTCAGAGCGAGAAAACCCGCAGCTTTCCAAGTTTCTAGAAGAGCTTGCGTTGAAAGCGAGTTCCGATGAAACTCCTCTGCCTGATTCGATCAAACTCATGACACTGCACAATGCAAAAGGGTTAGAATTTAGATTAGTTTTCCTCGTAGGGATGGAAGAAGATCTATGTCCCCATGTGAATTCTAAAGACTCCCCTGATGCACTAGAAGAAGAGCGCCGCCTCTGTTATGTTGGGATGACGCGAGCGAAAGAACACCTCTATCTTACCGGCTCATCTTATAGGATGATATGGGGGTCGCCTAAGGTGATGCGCCCCAGTCGCTTTATTGGAGAAATTGCAGCTGAGTATCTTTCGATCTTAAATGAAAGTGATGATGGATGGTCAGAAGTTGAAACTGGAGAGGATGCTTTTGCACATGGGACCACAGTGTTCCATAGAGACTTTGGAAAAGGCGTCATACAGAAAAGCTACAGCACCTCTATGGGGGTAACTTACGACATTTTTTTCTACGAGTCGAGCACCACAAGATCACTTGTTGCCAAATACGCCAAGCTCACAGTACAAGACCCCTTCTAAAAACTATGACGCTTCCACTCCATCTCTGTTATCTGCGATTTCTTGACCCTTGTCTTCAACTTGGTCATCAATCTGCAAGTTGGCATAGCGTCCGATGATCTCGCCTTTTACATCACTTGTTTTGTCAAGGATAGCTGTGCTTGGACTGCCAATTAGAGAAAAGGCCAACAATATGAGAGGAAAAAAGTCCATTTTTTGTCTCCTTTAGTCATTCTTCATCTTTTTTCGCCTTCTATTAAAAACTTTTCTTTAAAAAAAATCAACAAAAGAGGGCTGTTTTCCATAGGCCACTCCTGAAAAATCAACGCCAAAGACTCCTATTCATTTTGGAATAAAGATGTTAGAAAAAGAACTCCCCCTAAAAATTTAAACTGGTATAAGGAGCTAAAAGGGCCTGTTGGGAAAACCGCAAGCCCCATGAAAAGGGGGATTTCATGGCGTCTCAGCCACGAATTGAACAGACATCGCATCAAAGTCAGCAGCTCTTAATGAGCGTTGCAATGGAGAGTGCTTTCCATGTATTACAGCTTCCTGTGTCTGAATTATCTCACTATATAGACGAAGAAGTTCAGAAAAACCCCCTACTCGAAAAAAACTTAGAGAAGGCTGCACCTGGAAACGCATATGACATCCCACTAAAAGCAAAACCTTCTCTCTATACACATCTTGTTCATGAGATCTCATACCATTTCGAAAGTCGGGAAGAGATTGCTCTTGCTTCCTACATCGCAGGGAGCCTTGATGAAAAGGGTTTTTTAACACTTTCCGAGGGAGAAGTATGTCTCTCACAAAAGGTCTCTATTCAAACATTTCGGCGCGTACTGAATACTTTGCAACATATCGAACCTCTAGGGGTGGGAAGCCGGAATATCCAAGAAGCTCTCTTGATTCAGCTAAAAGACCAAGGGAAAGAGAAAAGCATCGTCTTCGAAATTGTAGCAGAGCACTTTAATGACCTTAAAAATAACAAATTAGAAAAAATATCTCGGGGCTATTCTATCCCGGTCTCGAAACTCAAAAAACTCATCAACTCTCACTTAAAACCCCTAAGCCCCTTCCCAGGTCATGAGTTTATCGATACACACAACACAATCATTACTCCCGATCTCCACATAGAACGTGAAGATACCCAGTGGACTCTACGCATAGAAAAAGATTCCTTGCCCTCATTCCAATTCCACGGTGACTATCTCCGAGTCTTAGAAGAGGATTATCTTCCAGGCTCAGATGTTGATTTTATGAGGCGCTATCTCGCAGCAGGCAAATGGTTAAGGAGAACAATAAACCGTCGTGAGTCAATTCTTCGCGATATTGGACTCTACCTCATCAAAAAACAAGAGGCCTATTTAGATGGGATCGATCGAGCTCCTGCTCCAATGTCAATGATCGAGGTAGCGAAAGCACTAGAGCTAAGTCCATCCACTGTTACCCGCGCAGTAGCAAATAAGTACCTTGCGTGTCCTCGGGGAATCATTAAAGTCCGCGAGATGTTTACCCAAGGAATTGTGTCTGAGAAAGGTGTGGTATCAAATCAATGTGCTAAAGACCTTATCCTGCAATTGATCAAAGAAGAAAACAAAGCCTCTCCCCTATCAGACCAAGAGCTTAAAGATCAGATGAGAAAATATGGAATTGCATGTGCTAGAAGAACAATTGCAAAATATCGCAAAGCCCTTCAGATCGCTACTGCCTCAAAGCGACGGGAGAGTTAATAGGTGAGATGCTTGGTTTATCAAAAGAAAGTCCTACCCTGTGAAGCGGGTAGAGCTTTGCCCAAGCATCGATGAGCTCTTGAGGAGTATCAAAATTCATCTCCTTCAAGTCTCTCTCAATATCTATTTTTCGATAGAGCGCCATTTCAAGGGTATTCGGCTCATCAGCATGATCTGTGCCTTTGCCCTGAACCCAGGAGTAAATATTCCCCACACACTCTCCACCCTGATAGCCTAGCTGAAAGTAAAATCCATAAGCGCCTGTTTTGCGCATCGAAGTAATGCAAGTATCAAGAGTCACAGGAGATTCGACAAAAACGGAGTCATTTGCAAATAACACATAAGAGGCTCGACTGTTCGTATTTAATAGAGAATTCAAGATTGACTGCTTAAAGCTCTTTGTATCTTTTGAATCGAGGAATCTGACATTGGGGAACTCTGCTACCAGACCGTCATGTTGCTGCCCAACAAGAGCCATGTCGTGATAAATGACATAGATATCGGCGAGTCCGACAATATTTCTCTGAGCAGCCTCAAGAGCTGTAGATAGCGCAACGGGGTTTCCATTGGAAAAAAGGATAAGATCAGAGACTTGATCTTGCTCTGCAATCTGAAGAGACTGCGCGTTATGAGACAGTCCACTACTTTCACTTAGTTTTTTTGTCACAAAGGCACGCTTCATCTTATCACCATTTGTTTTCGAGTGATGTGTATGGAAATAAAGAACATCAGGGATAAACTGCACATGGGCTTTCCCAAGCTCAGCCAAAGGCCCTAGAAAGTTTGCTTCATCTTCAATCGTCAGGAAAAATTCGTGGGAAAGAGCCTCATACAACTGAGCTTTTTTGAATAGGCCCACATAAAATGTTTTCAAAGAAGCTCCCATCCATGGAGCTTTCTGCACTCTCTTCTTATATATATTCTTTTGCGGTTGAGGAGCATATGATCCTTTTTTATAGCTGAGTTGATCAATAAACTGCCCATACGTTAACCAAACTTCAGGATTGGAGTAGGTCTGGTTTAAACACCACAAAACATCATCATGTGCGAGCCAATCATTCCCATGTAAATGAATTGCCACCTCATGATCATGACATTTGCAAATTTCGGCGTAATAACTCTCAAAAACTTCTGATTCAGACTCCCGCTCGATAACCGAAACCTCACACTCTTTTCCCGATTTCTTAATCAAATCGCGAATCATTGGAACAGTATCATCTGAGGAATGCTGATCGAAATAAATCAAGCGAAAGTGAGGGTAATTTTGGGAGATAATAGAGCGAAAGTTTCTCTCGATCGTTTTAACATCATTTTGCGTTAGGACAAAAAAAGTAAAAACCTTGTCTTCTTGAGGTGCGAGCTCAACAGTATAAAAATCTTCAGTTGGCTGTATCCGGGTTTCCTTTTTTGCTTTAATCAGACGGTATTCGGTAATAAGAAATGCAGGCAATACTAAGATAATCGCGAGCAGAAACAAACGATGAATAATGGACTGACCACTATTATTTGATCTCATTAATTACAATTCTTCTAATTAACTACATTCTTTTTTGAATAATGAGCTTGAGAAGAGTTGTCAATTATTATTTACCAATATGTCTAATTGTTTCGTTATTTGCTGCCACCTAAGCGATCTTTTAGAGCACGCCCGAATGTATGTGAGGAGGGTATTCGCCGACTTGCGAGCAAACAAACAAACTTCCTTATCGGTCAGACGCAGAGCGAGAACTGAGGGGTCTACTAGGTGCGGAAAAAGCTTTTTGATCTTCTTTTTGGCTTTGGTTAATAGGCGCCAGTCACCGGCAAGCTTCACTCCTAAAATCGCCACATAAAAAAATGGAGCAAATCCAGTTAAAAAAAATAGAAGAGAATCGCTACTAAAGAGCATCACTTGAGCAAATATCGATAACGTACAGGTAAAGAAGAAAAGCCAAATATCAATTGGACGCCTAAATAAAGGCCCCAAAAAAGCTCTGAAGCGATGCCTTGACACACCATACGCAAATAACTCTTCAAAGCGAGACTCAAAATAGCTTGTTCTAAGCGCATGAATGGCTTCGTGAACAAGAACCTCATCCCTTGAATAAAAAAAGTAATGCCCTTTTTTAAACGCCCTATTCAGTTGAATAATAGGAATGTGCCTAGACGTAATCCATGTCACAGCCGCTTGCCATGGCATGAGCTTCCTATTTGAATAATACCCCCGGAGCCATCGAGGCGCAGAAAGGAACTGGGATTCAACTCCGCGAAATACAACTTCCCAATCCGCTCTAGAGATTTTAGTCGCAGTAGCAAGATGCTTTAAGCTTGTGTCCGCAATCGATTTCTTTGCAAAGTCAATCCGCTTGACAAACTGGTGTTCATTTTCATTTGGCCCAACTAAAAAACCTTTTCTTCCTAAACGTGCAAGGTCAGTCAAAGAGATTTTAGGGTGCTGTTGGGAAAGTCGCTCTTTGCAGATTTTGTAGCGTTTTTTGGGAAAAATCGAAAGAATTGAAAATCTGCATATACCTAAGTATAGGAGATTTGCAAAAATTTTGATTTTTCCGAAAAAGGCGCAAAATGTGTGAGGATGGAATTTTCCAACAGTCCCTTGGGTCATTATTTCTTCTTTTGAAGAGCGCGAATCGCTCTGTGCTGGAAGAGCAAACAAGCAAATAAAGCGAGATTACCAATCAAAATCACCCCATTAAATAACAGAATTTGATTGTTTTTTTTCGAAATAGAAACAAGCCTACGACGCGTATTCCGCTCAAACTTTGTTTCATCCTCATACCAGCTAGATGCATATTTGTGATGGGCAAAAATTCCAAAATCATTATCAATCTGATTAAAATACCCAGCAGGGAAAACAATGTCATTGCGCTCATCATTACCAGCAAGGATACGCGTCGCTTCATCAAATGGATCGAAGGTTCTATTTGCTACGCGATAGATAATTGACTCTTTATCATCTCCGGGATAACTACTTCCAATAGCAACCCAACGATCAAGAACAAGGTCCATGCATTTTTTCAATACTGGGTGTCTAGGCTTTGCACCTATAATGTTATTACACACAGAAATTGAACTACTTAATATAGGTGTATGTGGAGGCTCTAAACCACAAAACAAGTCATAATTGCAATGAAACTGTCCAAAGGGCTTAAAACATTTGACATCGTGATCGACATAGAGACCACCCTCCTGCATCAAAATCTCATACCTAAGCAGATCAGACTTTTCAGCATAATTATTGGAATCGTCAAAGCATGCTTTAAGTCTTGAAAAGGAAAAATCGGAAACAAAATTCACTTGAACACGTTTATCAGGAAGAGCACGCTTTCTATCCGTCCAAAACTTGACAGTCCAGTCAGGGTGCAAGTCGATCCATGACTTCACATTTTCGATTGACTCTTTAGGAAAGGGATTGGGCCCAATCCAAATGAAGTGAATCACATTCGGAATGCGCACTTCAGGATCTTGCTCACTGTTATTCGATCTATTTTTTTCATAGAGGGACTGAAATAGTTGGATATTTGACAAGTCCTCCTGTGTCTCAACAAACTTCCAGACAGTTTTATTTAATCCCATCAGGGTCTTGAAATCCTCACTCTTTTTCTGTTGAGGAGAGTGATCACACCCAAAGAAAATGAATAAAAACGAAACTAAAACTAGGTACTTTTTCATCTAACCCTTCAAATATTTTTTCATGTATCTCTTTGTATTGATATAAAAGATAAAGCATCCAATTAAGGTAATCAAGGAAACGATCTCTATTTTTAAAGTCTTGAGGTCAATCTCACGAAGAGCCCTGAGGGATTTGGAAACATATCTTTCAGAAGAAGTCTCTCCAACATATCCAGACGTACCAGAATGGCACGCATAAAATGCTGGCAGAGAATGTTTTGGATAAAAGTAGCTCGCAGGAAAAATAATATCTGTATTTCCCGCTAAGTCGAGATGGCTCTGGGAAGCATACGTCATCGCAACGTAGGTTCGATGTCCCACAAGTCGCGATCTAGCAAGTGGGTCTGAAGAGGACAACCTTTCAGTAACCTCGTCCCAACGCTTGGAGACTGTCTCAATAACCTTACGAATCACAGGGTGGTGTGGCTTAGACCCAACAATGCTAATCCCCACCGTCAAAGCATTTCCATCAATTTCCTCATGAGGCATTTCTAAACCAGCATAAAAATCATACCCAGTATGAAGTCCGTGAAAAGGACGAACACAACTCGTATCATGGTCAATATAGAGGCCACCTTCCTGATATAAAATTTCAAAGCACAAAATATCAGCTCTTTCCCCCCAATTTCGAGAAAGCTGAAACTCCTTTTCTAAAAAATCAAAATTGAAATCATCAAGATGCCGTACCTGCATACCATGGCATGGAACAGGGCGTTTTCTATCTGTCCAAAACATAAAAGTCCAGTCGGGGTGATGTGCCATCCAAGTTCGAATATTCTCAACAGACTTAGAGGGGAAGGGACGTGGGCCCAGCCAAATGCAATGAACGACCTTTGGAATTTTAAAGAAGGGATCCGAATTAAACTGAACCTGCTTGTTCTTTTCATAAAGTAACTTGTAAAATTCGAGACTGCTCTTGTCTTGCTCTGTCTGCAAGTAATTCCAGTCATCTGTTTGAACCCCTAGAAGTTTTTCAAAAGGATCTTGTAGGGTCATTTGAGGCGCCTTCGTCGATTTACGCAAGTCGTTTGAGAACACATAAGCTAAAATCAATAGGGACACACAAGCGAAAATGAAGACTTCTTTTTTCATAGTGTCTTTTCTCTCTGGATAAAATAAGGTTCAGGCTCTTCATCTCCAGAAGAAGGCATATTTTCTTCCACCTGCTGGAGATTCATTTTGAGCCCTTGTTGAAATAGGAATAGGAGTTCTTTACCTGAAATAGGTGACTCAGGTGAATTCAAGGTTTTATTACTTTTTGCAAAGTGAAGGGATAGATTTTCAGCTTTTGAGCAATTATAGCAAAGCCCCACTCTCTTCAAGTCTTTCCTTTCTGCCCATAGGATATCAAGGATCTCGGGATTGTGGAACTTCATACACTTAAAATCATCAAAGATAAGCTCTTTTTTATATAGAACCATGTCTACTCTATTTGGCTCAGCCCAATCCCCCCTTCCAGCAGAAAACTGCCAAGCATAGACATCATTACCAATAGAAATTGTTGGTGGCATATCCTGATCTAGACTAGAGAAACACCCCAACTTGAAAAAAAAACCATAAGATCCCGTCTCCTGCATTTTTTTTGCAGCAAACCCAAGGTCAACTCTCTCTTTAAAGACGGTGTTATCCTCTGCAAAGGCTACAAAGCGCCCACTTGATACAGACTCATCGAACACAGCTCTTCTAAGAAGTGGCCCGCAGTCTTCATACGGAGATGATGGTTGATTAAGGTACATCACATTAGGAAAGACCTTTTTGACCTCTTCATATCCAAGGTCATAGGCTTCACTACTCACACGATAAATCACAGTCATCTGGTGGACATCGCGAAGATGCCTCTCTGCAGACTCTAAAAATGCATAGAGTTGCAATGGGCGATTATTTGAAAAAACAACAACATCTACACGCTCATTTTCATCAAAAGCAAAATCGTGCATCGGATGTCCAGATAAAGGAACATAAGGAGAAGCATTTTGAATCGAATCAACTAAGGAGCTATCTATTGAACTGTCTGAAGATTGAGCTTCTGAATTGTGAAGATAAAGAATATCGTGAGCAAAAAAGGTATGCTCCCCAGCCATTTCTAACATTGCAGTCAACGAAATTTCTTTAACCCCATCAAACGCAAACACCCCATCGACTAAAAAATCCTGTAGCTTAATTCGCTGAAATAGCCCTGCATAAAAAGTGACTAAGTGTGGACTTGTATCCGCACACCTTCTGCCTAACTCCTGATTTTCAATGGACTGCTTCTCTCTGCCCAGCGAGTAGTGGGGATATTCAGCGTAATTACCAAAAGTAAACCAGACATCAGGGCTGGCATAGTACTGGTTTAACCGCTTTAACACATTGGGATGGGCAAGAAAATCACTTCCATCAATCAGAACAACAATCTCATCTGGGTCACATGAATGGATCGCGCGGTATAAACTCTCAGTTTGTCCCAAGTGAGACTCATTCCTTGAATAAGCAACAAGGCGTTCTGCGTCATTTTTTTCAAGGAAATCCGAAACCTTCTCGAAAGACCCCTCAGTCGAGCAATCATCAATGTAAACCACGCGATAATTCTCGTAATCCTGCTCTAAAACAGACAAAAGGTTTTTTTGAAAAAAGTCTTTATTATTGAATGCAGTCGTCAAAATAACAAATCTCTTTCCATAAGAGACAGGGAAATCTGCTTTTGCTGAGGGATAGGCCTTGGTTTCCTTCGCAGAGCGAAACACCCCATTCAAATGGGAATAAAAGAACCCTCCCCCGAAGCCCAGAATAAAGATGATGGAGACAATAGCTATTTTTCTCACATGGACCTCATCTATTTGGGTAACTACCATAGGTGAAGTCACTTTCTGCATCAAGTATATTTCAAATAAAACCTTGATTATCTGCAGTTTTTACTAGACGATAAATATCAATCTAATGAACTCTCTTGTTGATTATTATTAGTTATATGAAATAAGTTTTTAAATACTAGTAACATAAATAGAGCGCCTTTCGCTAATTTTTTAACTTAAACTTTTCTCGCCATTTTTAGGGCAAGACTGACAGAATCAGGTTATGGGAAAAACACTCATTATTGTTGAGTCACCAACAAAAGTAAAAACTCTGAAAAAGTTCCTCGGGAATAAATACCGAGTTGAGTCTTCAGTTGGCCATATTCGCGATCTTCCACAACGAGGGTTTGGGATTGATCTAGAGAATGACTTTGAGCCCGAATATGAAAACCTGCCCGATAAAAAAGATGTCATCGCGAAGTTAAAAAAAACAGCAAAGGAGTGCGACACCGTTTACCTTTCTCCAGACCCCGACCGCGAAGGAGAGGCAATTGCTTGGCATATTGCTCATATCCTGCCAAAAGGACCAGAGGTCAAACGTTTGACATTCAATGCATTTACAAAAGATGCTGTTCTTGAAGCCCTCAAGCACACCCGAGAAGTCGATCTATCCCTCGTCAATGCTCAACAAGCAAGGCGCCTTCTCGACAGAATGGTTGGCTATAAAATCTCCCCTATCCTCCAAAGACGAATCAAAAGAAGTGGAGGTGGAGGCCTGTCTGCTGGGCGTGTTCAGTCTGTAGCACTAAAACTTGTTGTCGACAGGGAAAAGGAAATTGAAGCCTTCAACCCAATAGAATATTGGAATATTACCACAGTGCTCCAAGGCGACAAGGAGGACCGCCCCTTTCCCGCTCACCTCTATGCTGTAGAGGGGAAAAAGGTTGAAAAAGAAAAAATTGCCGGTAAAGAAGTTCATACAATCTCAAATGAAATTGATGCAAATCAAATTGTTGCAAGTTTAAAACGCTCCGAATACAAAATCTCTGAACTCAAGAAGCGTGAAAAGAAAAGGCACCCCGTTCCCCCATTTATTACATCAACGCTCCAACAGGAAGCGAGTCGTCACTATGGGTTTTCTGCCTCTCGCACAATGAGCATTGCGCAGAGCTTATATGAAGGGGTAGACCTAGGAGCCCAAGGTACAGAAGGTTTAATTACCTATATGCGTACAGACTCAGTACGCGTGGAACCAAGCGCCCTCCATGCAGCTAGAACTTTGATCAATGGTGCATATGGGAAAAAATACCTCCCTGAAAAACCCAAACAATACTCAACAAAAAAAAGCGCTCAAGATGCTCACGAAGCCATTCGCCCTACCAACCTCAGTCACCCACCTGATGTCATCAAATCATCTCTCACCATTGACCAATACAAACTCTACCTCCTAATTTGGCGCCGATTTTTAGCATCGCAAATGAATCCTGCTATTTATGACACCGTTACCTGCGACATTTTAACAACTGAAAATATGCATCTGCGCGCTACAGGCTCCATCATCAAGTTCAAGGGTTTTTTAGCAGTTTATGAAGAGAGAGAAGATCGCGAAGAAGAGGATGTACAAGACCCCAATGCAGACACCTATCTTCCTGAGCTAGAGGAAGGAATGCCCCTAACTCTTCTCGATGCAAAGGCTACTCAGTCCTTTACCAAGCCCCCTCCACGCTACACTGAAGCGTCACTGGTCAAGGAACTAGAAAAGTCGGGAATCGGACGCCCCTCAACATATGCTGCGATCATGAACAAAATTCACAGCAGATCTTATACAGTTAAGGAGCGACTAGCCCTTAAACCAACAGAGCTGGGGAAAATCATTGCCCAGATGCTTGAAAACCACTTCCATATCATCATGGATATCAAGTTTACAGCGCGTATGGAAGACGATCTCGATGAGATTGCCGAGAACAATAAAGAGTGGCGCGCCTTTTTGAAAGACTTCTGGGAGCAGTTTGCCCCCATCATAGAAAAGGCCGAAAAGGAAGCCTTTGTCCCCAAAATCATGACCGACATTAATTGCCCAAAATGTGGGCAAAAGCTCCAAAAAATTTGGTCCCGCAATAAATACTTCTATGGGTGTTCCAACTATCCCGATTGTAGCTTTACAGTCCCCATTGAAGCCTTAGAGTTTAAAAAAGAAGATTACGCCGTAAATTTTGATTGGGACCAACCCTGCCCAAAATGCTCTGGGCCTATGCAGGTTCGGTTTAGCCAATATGGCGCTTTTCTTGGATGTAGCCATTACCCTGACTGCCGCGGCATTGTGAACATCCCCCGAAAAGGCGAAGCCCTTGAAACAGATATGCCCCCATGCCCAGCGATTGGATGTGATGGATCCATTAAGCAAAGGCGAAGCCGATGGGGTAAAACATTCTTCAGCTGCTCCAATTATCCCGATTGCGACGTCATTGTGAATCAGCTTGATGATCTCAGCACTAAATACCCGAATCACCCTAAAACCCCCTATGTCAAAAAAACGAAAGGGACAAAAGGAGCTAAGAAAAAAGCGGCCAAAAAAACAAAGCAGAAAAAAAAGAGCACAACCACTCGCAACGCGCCAACTTACCCCCTCTCAAAAGAGCTATCAGATGTTGTCGGAGTGACAGAAGCCTCACGGCCCGAGGTCACAAAAAGAGTATGGGACTACATCAAGACTAACAAACTACAGAACCCGAACAACAAGAGAGAAATTGTTCCAAATCAAAAACTCGCCAAAGTCTTCGGCCATAAAGAACCCATCGATATGCTAAAGCTCGCAGGTCTCCTTTCGAAACACATCAATAAATGAATCTAACGTTTACCAAAGTTCAACGTTTTCTTAGGCCCTTTGGGCAACCTCTTAGCAATGGCTCTTGTTGTGCCACGAGATATTGTCAAAAGTTGTGTCTGAGAGTAAAAGCGAGAGAATCGACAAGATTACCTTGAATGTCTCTTTTTTCCTTTGGGGGAAGTGCTTATTTCTGCAGACCTCCAGGTATTACCATAAAAGTGCTGGGA
Source organism: Simkaniaceae bacterium (assembly GCA_030149435.1). Lineage (GTDB taxonomy): Bacteria > Chlamydiota > Chlamydiia > Chlamydiales > Simkaniaceae > JASBRR01. Next base: position 1,447 of record JASBRR010000014.1, on the reverse strand, counting down.
GTAAAGAGCAGGCAATCCATATAGAGGATAAAAGTAGCTTGCTGGAAATACAATGTCAGTATTCCCATTCAAGTTCATGTGAGTTTCACATCCATCTGTCAAAGGCCCAAGAGTTCGAGTTAATGCAATTTAGTCACTAGTATCTTTATTTACCATGACCAAGATTTCCTTTACTGCCCCATGGTACAGAAGAGACTTACGACTTACAAATTTTAGATTAAACGGAGCTGTATCTAGATTAACTCGTCTAAACTCTCCAGTAGCAATATCTATGTTTTCTTCGCTTTCTGGAATAGTATTTACAATAATTACATAAGGATACTTGCTCATTATCTCAATAGCTTTGTGAATTTGGGCAATGCTCAGGTGAATGAGAACATCTTTGCACAATACCAAATCCGCTGCGGGGAGATCCATCTTTAAGAAATCACCATTTTTAAAATGGACTTTTGTTGAAGAATAGTGCTTTGAATTGAAGTCAACGACTCTCTTTACCGCATCAATACCAAGGTAATAGTCAATTTTTTCCCAGTTAGCAAACTTTGAAAACTCCCAATCACCACATCCTAAATCTATAACTGATTTAATATCATGATCCCTAATAAACTCTTCTAGATAAGCAAGGTAAGGCCAGTTGTACTTAACCTCAGAACCTTCTCCTGAAGTACCATATCCCCTTTGCACACGATAATTGGATTTCCACACCCCTTTTCTGTAAATATCTGTAAAAACTTTTTCAACATTAGAATCATCTTTATTCTCAGCATGAATATGTTGAAACAATAACAATCCATAGATGAAAAAAATAAGAGTAACTGATTTCATTGCAACCTCTTAGCTTTTTTGAAGTTATTAAGAATGGAATAAATTTATTGAAAATGTAAGCATATTGAATTGATAAAGCGCAATGTTTTTTGTCGTATCAGAGCAATGTTAAAATGATATCTTGTTAGTGCAACAAAGGGATAAGTTGCACAGGGGTTCGCGGGGGCTTTGCCCCCTCCACTTCTCTTTGGATCCCCCATGGGGGATCGCGCGACTTTTATCTCCATGGGTGGTTCCTTTTTGGCTTTCTAACAGGTCTATTTGTCCAGTATGCTTCTAGCTCTTTGGCATCTAAAATTTTTGGTTTTTGGCTATATCCTTTGTTCCATTCTTTGTAGGCATAGCTTTTTCCATCCCTTTCAACAAGGATGGGTTTTCCGGGACGATCTAGGATCGTTACGTGGGTTTTTGTAAAGCGGTGATGGGTGTCTGTTTCGATTTGATAGCTTATCCCTTTGTAACTAAAGCTTAGATCTTTGGTTACTTTTCGACTTTCCTTCCGCGCAAATAACCTCTCAAGGTTCACTTCTTTTGGAAGAGGTCGATGTCCATCGACCTCTTCCCTAGGTTTCACTCCATACTTAGCGTTATATTCCTCGATAAAGGTGGGTAAAAAGGCATT
>JASBRR010000013.1 GCA_030149435.1 Simkaniaceae bacterium | reverse complement strand
TTGCAGATTTTTCAGCAAATTTTGAGAAAAATTGAAAGTTTTGAAAATTCGCATATGCCTAAGTATAGGGAATTTGAAAAACTTTTGATTTTGCCAAAAAATGAACAAACGCTGTGAGAATGGACTTTCTTAAGCAGTCCCCTTCTAGGATTGTTACACCACCAGATTCAACGGGAAACTGAGGAGAGCTCTCTCGTGTTTTCACTAGACAGAATGTCTTGGAGACCGGTATGCTATTTTTTTTATTTATAGCACTTAAGGACAACCCAAAATGGAAAAACCAAAACGTTGGCAACTCGTTCTCATTACAGTTGTTGTGTTCTTGACAATCTACAACATCCTCCCCACCGCTCTCTACTACATGCGCCCCCTCAAAGAGGGAGTCAAAATGGAGAAGGGGCTCGAGATTGCACAGGCAGATATGAAACGTGTCAATGCTCTAGAAAAAGAGGCCATTGACTGGCTAAAGTCCTTTAATAAACTCCTAGGAGTGAGCGCGACTTCCATTGAAATCGACCAAGACCACCCTCAGTTTATTTCCCTTAAATTCAATAAAGATGAAGATGCCTCTCTATTCAAAAAATATCTTCCTAGAGCGGGGTCTCTCATTCCATTTGTCCCTGCACAGCTCTCCTTAACTCCAGATGAAAAGGATGGTGTTGTTACTGTCCAAAGAAATATCCCCATCCACTTTAGTGATCGTCTTGTGGATGAGTACTTTAAATTTACAGAGAAAAGAACAGAATCTGGTGACATTTCTCCCCTTTATAAAGAAATCGTCGATGACCGCCTAATGCAGCTTGGGCTCGCAATTGGCGGAATTTCTGAAAATGCACAATATCTAGATACAGTACTCAGTGGGATCGATCCCAACAGGTCAGATGAATTCCTGATGCAGCTTTCTCACCACATCTTGACATATGGAAAGCTCTTTGGTGAAAACTCCCCGATTGCTAAGCGCTATTTTGCGACCTTCACTCAAGGACCTATCGAAGGAAAATCAGGTGCAATTAGCTCTCTCATCGCCTCTTTTGAGCGTCTTCAAAGCCAAACAAAAGTCGATCGCATTCAAATGCAAGAAAAGGAGCGGCAAGAGAGAGAAAAAGGGGGCTATCTCGAGAGCGTTGATCAGCAAAAATTAGACTTCTTGATCAGCCGCGAGGAAAAACTCACAGATGCCCTCTCCATTTTACGCCGCAATAGCTCCACATTTGCAAGCGGAACAACTCCTTGGACTTATGCTAAAATCAAAACCGAGCTCGCACAAACGAGTAAGATTGACCAAGCACATGCCATTCAAACAATTCCGATTGGGAATGCCAGCCCATTAATCAACCAACTCACTATTGATTGGAACAATGAGAAAATCTTCTTCGAATTTCACTCCGACATACTTGCCCTCAGAAAATCACTTGAATCACAAAAAGGGAAGGGAAGGTCGTTGGACCAACTCGACCAACTGATTTACAATGAAATTGCCCGTATTAGTAGGGAAAGTGGCGAAACCATTACCCCATTCAGAAGCGAGTTCCAACTCTCACTTAACTCTCTTACGGATAGCAAGAGCCTGCTGGTCATGGACCTTAGAGCTGTTGCTGCAGAAGAGGCAAAAGAACTCACTGAGTTAGTCAAAAAACGTTGGAACCCTACTTTTGCAGATCTCAAAAGAGAAGCCTTCCCAATTTGGGACTATAAAACATTTAAAGGCCTTCCTAAACAAGAGCAAAAACTGGGGCTTGTCGTCTATGCTCCCTCACAATTTGATGAAATGCCTCCTACGGGATTCAGAACAAATTCGGTTTATGTCATTGCAAAAGGGATTAACACGATTTATAACAAGTTTCGTGAAAACCCCAATTCCCCACAAGCTAAGGCGTTTCTAGCAGATTTTAGCAGCTTAAGAGAACTTCTGAAGAAAAGCGGATTCTTTGAATACCCAGGTAGTACCTATCCACTTTCTGCCGATTTTGCAAATGACTTCATGTTTGAAGCTGAAGACTTTTACAAGACAATTTTAAGCGGAACACGCGAGGATTATCGAGTTCATGGGACGCGCAAGTTTGCTACTCTTGAGTTTTCCAATTTAGAGCAGAGAATCCACGCGATCAATCGTATTGAGACAGAGCAACACGAAGATCTTCTCAAATGGCGTGATGAATACCAAACAGCACAAGCCAAAACAAATTTAAACGCGCAATATGATATCCCAGCGCCCACGACTAACCCCTTACTTAGCAACTTAGCTCTGAGTGCACGTAAGTATTTCCGCGGAGATGAAAGAAAGATCCTTCACTGGGGTCTCGACCTTTCCGGCGGGAAAACCGTCCAGATTCAACTTCGCGACCCCAATGGACGTGTTGTTCAAAATGAAGCGGATATCAAGCAGGGAATCAATGAGCTTTATAGCCGGGTTAACCAAATGGGAGTATCAGAAGTCTCTATTCGCCAAGAGGGTTCAAACATCACCCTAGACTTCCCAAGTGCTCAAGGCCTTTCGGCCAATGACTTGATCAAGGCCTCATCCATGTACTTCCACGTTGTCAACGAGAAGTTTGGGCTGAAAAACCCCTCTCTCGCGACAACTGTCAACGAGTTTCTGCAGGGAGTGTGGAACGAAGCTGTGGTGACCAACCAAAAGGATCCTGAAAGTATCCACCTGATCGCTTGGAAACATCTCTATGGAGATACTCTCGATACAGAGATTGTACAGCCAGTAAGTGAAGCAGCAAAAGTTCTTTATGACCAAGGTCTGCGCCTTGCCTCTCCATCAAGTCACGCCTCTTCAAATGCATTCAACGACTCCATCTCAAAGATTGCGATCATGAGAGGAAATAGTTTTGCTGAATGGCAAGGACAAAGTCATCCTCTTCTCATTGTAATGAATAACTATGCACTTGAGGGGTCAAACTTAACAAATGTTCACGCTGGGTATGACCCATCTAGAGGGAACTACTTAGCCTTTGAAGTGAAGTCATCTCAAACGTTATCTGATGGCCAAAAACTCAGCCCCAGACAAAACCTTTTGACATGGACAACACCCTTTTCGAAAGAAAAAGTTCAAGGCTCGTCTCTTGCAGAACTCTCTCGAGGTGAAGGGTGGAGAATGGCTGTTATTTTAAATGGAAAAGTGATCCAAGCACCACCTGTAGCATCTCCTTTGAAAGATCATGTCTCCATTACAGGAAGCTTTACGCAAAGAGAAGTCAACAGATTAGAAGCTGATTTAAAAGCGGGGTCACTTAGCTTTGCTCCTTACATTTTATCAGAAAAAAATGTCAGCCCAGAGCTTGGGATCAAAGACCGGAAAATGGGAATTTTAGCCACGATTACAGCTCTAGTTCTCGTCATGGTACTCATGATCGGCTACTACCGGTTCTCCGGGGTCGTCGCTTCAATCGCCGTTCTATTTAACTTATTGATCATGTGGGCGACACTGCAAAACATCCAAGCGACGATTACGCTTGCTGGAATTGCAGGGATCATCCTAACAGTAGGAATGGCTGTTGATGCCAATGTATTAGTTTTTGAAAGAATTCGAGAAGAGTTCTCTAAAAATGGCCGATTAGCAACTGCTGTACATACAGGCTATAAGAAAGCCTTCTCGGCAATTCTAGACTCCAATGTTACAACGATTATCGCAGCAGTTATTCTGTTACACTTCGACTCTGGACCGATCAAGGGATTTGCGCTGACTTTAATTATTGGTATCGTCTCTTCGATGTTTTCTGCACTCTTTATGACCCGCTACTTCTTTACAGGTTGGGTACAAAGAGGGAAAAACAAAACTCTAAAAATGGCGAGCTTTATTAAAGCATCGAGCTTTAATTTCTTAAGGAGAGGTAAGCTCAGCTTTGGAATTGCTACCATCATTACACTCGTAGGCGCTTACTTCTTTGTTTCAGAAAGAAGCTCTATGCTCGGAATGGACTTCACAGGTGGGTATTCTCTATCCCTCGAAGTGGAGCCAAGTCCAAATACTCAATATAGAGACCGCGTTGAAAATGCCCTTCTTGCGTCTGGCATCACTAAACAAGAGCTGCAAGTTCGAGAGCTCTCCCCTTCGAATAACATCAAGATCCTTCTAAGTAAGGAGTTAGATCAGGCTGGAAAGCCGTTCTTCGAAATGCCGCTCGAAGTGGAAAAAAAGAATCTCGCCTACCAATATGAAATCAATCCACGTCTCGTTTGGGTCGTTCAAGCCCTGGAGTCACACGGAATTGAAATGACGCCTCAGTCACTCAAGCAGCTAGATAGTCACTGGAGCAGCATCAGTGGACAAATGTCTGATGCAATGCGCAACAACGCGCTCTTAGGACTCTCTTTAGCGCTTCTATGCATCCTGGTTTACATCACAGTAAGGTTTGAATTTAAATATGCCATTAGCGCGACATTAGGCCTTGCTATTGATGTTGTCGTCACACTTGGAATGATGAGCATCCTGCATGGATTGAAAGTTCCAGTACAGATCGATCTCAATACGATTGCTGCATTGATGACAATCATTGGATACTCACTCAATGACACAATTATTGTTTTTGATCGAATCCGTGAAGACCTTAAACTCATGCGAAAGCATAGCTTCAAAGATGTTGTTAATCACGCGCTAAATGTAACACTCAGCCGTACTGTAATGACATCAGCAACCACGCTGATTGTGTTACTTGCACTACTTGCACTTGGCGGAAGTACAATATTTGGTCTTTCACTTGTTATGGTTATTGGGGTAGTGATTGGGACATTCTCATCACTATTTATCGCTGCTCCACTTCTCCTCTTTTTCCATAGAAAAGAAGAGAAAAAGGGCAAAAAATTGTCGTGGAATGAAAATTAGAAATGGCAAAAGTTTCTCAAACGTGGTAAAACTCAATTATTAATTTAATTTGAGAGACCCTTGAAACAAGCAGAGGAACTGGATAACTTACAGTGGATATACCCAAACTATTCTCCAGACTGGTGTCAATCAATTGTTCAGGAATTTAATATTCATCCTGTAACAGCACAAGTTCTTGTGTCTAGAGGCTTCACCACCTTTGAGGATATTTACAGCTTTCTTTATGCAAAGCTACCGAACCTTTTATCCCCTGACTTACTGCAAGATATGGACAAGGCTGTCCACCGCATCGCCAAAGCCCTCCATAAAGGTGAGTCCATTCTCATCTATGGTGATAACGATGTCGATGGAATTACTGGCACCACTTTGCTCATTGAATTTCTGCGACAACTTGGTGGCAGGGCATACTACTATGTCCCGAACCGAACCTCTTCTGCGACTCCCTCTTTAATCACAGATGCCATAGGCTATGCTGCCAAAAATAACTGCACACTGCTCATCACCGTAGATTGCGGAATTACTGCAGCAAAAGAGATCGAAGAGGTTGTTAAAAATAATATCGATGTCATTATCACTGACCACCACGAACCCACAGATAAAATCCCCCATTGTGTTGCGACCCTAAACCCAAAGTTAGTAAAGAGCACCTATCCAAACAGAGAGCTAACTGGAGTTGGTGTGGCCTTTAAGCTCGCCCACGCGATGATCAACCACCTCGTGTCAGAAGGAAAAATTAGCGCATCGAAAATTGACTTGAAACGGTTCTTAGATTTAGTCGCACTCGGCACCATTGCAGATATGGGAAAGTTGATGGATGAAAACCGCATCCTCGTTCGTTATGGTCTCAGGCAATTTGCAAAAACAAAGCGCATTGGCCTTATCAAACTCATGGACATCTGCGAAGTGAAGCAAACTGAAGTCACAACCTCAGACATCGCTTCTAAAATTGCTCCGCGATTAAATAGCCTTGGGAGAATCGATGATCCAAGAAAAGGAGTTGAACTTCTTCTAATTCATGATGCCAAAGAGGCTTTTCATCTCGCTCAAGAGTTAGATGACAATAACACTGAAAGGCAACGGATTGAAAGACGGGACTCTGAGGATGTTGAAAAGCTCCTCACTTCAACCCCTGAAGTTCTCAACAACAAGGCAATTGTCCTCCACTCGGATAAGTGGCACTCAGGAATTATCCCTATTATCGCGGCGCGCATTTCCAAGCAATACAATCGACCCACCATTATTATTGCGGTCGACCAAGGCATAGGAAAAGGGTCTATCCGGACCATTCCCGAGTTCCCCCTATTACCTTCACTACATCAGCAAAAAGACCTACTTCTCAACTTTGGAGGGCACGACTATGCTGCAGGGTTGATGATAGAAGAAGAAAACATCGCCCAGTTCAAAAAAACTTTTATCGATTTTGCAAATAATAGTTTAAAACTCGATGATATTACCCCTAAGCTCATGCTCGACTCTAAGATTCAGCTAGAAGACCTCACTTTTGAGTTTCTTGAATCGATGCACCTTCTTGAGCCCTATGGAACGGGAAACCCTCCGCCTATGCTCTATTCAGATGTCACGCAAACCTGGCCACCGAAAGTGATTGGTCAAACGCATCTTAAGCTCTATTTAGAACAAAATGATAGAATGTTAGAGGGAATTGGGTTTGGAATGAGCGATCAAAGAAGTCGGCTTTGCAAGAAGAATATCAAACTTCAGATAGCTTTTACTCCACATATTAATGTCTTCTTAAGTAAAGCTAGCATTCAACTACTGGTCAAGGACTTTAAGATTCAGCCCCACCCTTCTTGATCATTTGAACTGATTTGTCTAAAGCAAAAAAAAATTCACCCCTCTTTTTTGCCTTAAGTTGTGATCTCTTCGATCACACCTTACATAGCTTCAATACTAGACTGAGCCTTGCTAAGATATTTGCTCTGGTATTCTTTCACATCATCAACGTGAACGACCCAGGCTGCACCTCTACGCGTTGCTTTTAGCATTCCAATACGCGTAGCATAATAAATTTTCTGTGCTGGAACCCCTAGCATTTTCGCTACTTGATTCACCGAAAAATATCCTTTTTCGTTATCAAATAAGAGCTCGCCATTAAATGTCGACTTGGCTCTTGAGTACTTTTGTTTCCTGTACTCCTCTAGATCATTAAGATCAATTGTCCAACGCGTCGAATCCTTCTGCGCTCTTAATTTTTTTTGTTTAATTGCAACGTAGATTGCTTGTCTCGTTACACCATTAATTCGCGCTGCCTCTGTAATTGAAACAGCTCTTCTCGGAGACTCTTGTGTTTGTGTTTCAAGTCCCACCATTTCTTGATTATCAAAATCCATGTTATATTCTCCTCAATCCAATAAAACCCATCAAAGCAAGCTGCAGGATAATATATTTGTTATTAGGGTTTATTCGCGCAAAAACCTGCTTTTTTTTAATTTCGTTAATATTATATTTGCTTTTAGATATATTATTATTTCATAAAATGTGATTGATATCAATCAATTTTATATTAAATTTTCGTTAAAATTAAGTTTAGAAATAATAAAAATTTAAAATCACTCTATTGTCCTTTAAGGGACTGTTGGGAAAGTCCCATAAATTTTCCAACCTAACTGCGATAGTGTCAGTCATAGAGTGTCTATAGACTTAAACCACTGATTCCCATAAGATAAGTTTTTTTAGACTAGGTAATTATGAATTCAAGACTCTTCAAACTCAACCGACTTATTTTCACAATCTTAACCCTTTTCATCCTCTCTGAGGTCCATGCAAAGCCTCCTGAGCTGACCCCCAAAGAGGCTCACAAAAAGGCTGAGGAGATCCTCAAAGCCCATGTGACCTATAAAGAGCTCACGCCTGAGCTCTCGGGTAGGATTGTACAAAACTTCCTTGAAGAGCTTGACCCAACAAAAACCTATCTCACGGAAAAAGAGATTATTACGTGGATAAACCCCTCAGACGAACTCAAGAACCAGCTGACAGAGGACTTTAATAAGAAGAGTTTCACAGCTTTTGAGGAAATCTACAGTGTGATGGTGAGGGCAATTGAAAGGCGCAATCAGCTAGAGGAAAAAATCCTCAAACGTGAGCCTCCTAAAGCCGGAAAGTCCTCAGAATTTAAGGATCTGAGTTGGGCAAAAAGTGAAGAGGAGCTTGAAGAGCGCCTGCTTACGATTAGGGGCTTTCAATTAGATGCTGCAGACAAGCTGAATTTGGAAACGCAAGACCAGTTCTTTCAAAGAGTTACAAAAAGGCGCCTGAGCAGAGAGCAAGAAATCCTCCAAAACAAGGGAAAAGAAGCTCAGAAGAAACAGCTCTTAGCATACTACCTTAAAGCCTTTACAGCCGCTTTAGACAATCATACTGCTTACTTTACTCCGACAGAGGCCAATCAATTCATGGCTCAGGTCCAACAGCGCTTCTTTGGCATTGGAGCTCAGCTGAAAGATAACTTAAACGGCTTCACAATTGTCCGCTTGATTGAAGGAGGTCCAGCCCTCCGAGATGGCACGATTAAAGCAGAGGACCGCATCATTGCTGTGAATCATGAACCTGTTGTAGGGATGTATATTGGAGACGTCATTGAAAGAATCCATGGCCCCAAGGGGACTAAGGTGCACCTCACCTTTTTGAGAGATCACAAAGATCGAGAAGCTTCTGAAAAGTATGAGGTTGAGATTGTAAGAGATGAAATCGTCCTGAAAGAGACCCGGTTTAGCTCAGAATCGATCCCCTTTGGAGATGGAGTGATCGCCCATATTCACCTCTATTCCTTTTACCAAGATTCAAACGACTCATCGGCTTCTGATGTGAAGAAAGCGATCGAAGAGATCATGCAAAACCACAAGCTTTACGGAGTGATTCTTGACCTGCGCAATAATGGTGGAGGAATCTTACTTCAGGCGCCTGAGGTCACAGGAAACTTCATCCAAAAGGGAATAGTTGTCTCCATCAAGGACAACAATGGAAACCTCCAACACCTTAGAAACTTCAATGCAACTCCCACTTGGGAAGGCCCTCTGGTCGTCCTCACAAATAAAATCAGCGCCTCTGCTGCCGAAATTGTGGCGGGCTCACTACAGGATTATGGGCGCGCCCTACTTGTTGGAGACGAAACGACTTTTGGCAAAGGCACCCATCAACTCTTTACCCTAGAATCTGCTCATACCGGGAAAGCAAATCCTCAGGGAGAATATAAGGTCACTCGAGGCCTATACTACACTGTCTCTGGGAAAAGCCCTCAGTTCAACGGAACAAAGGTGGACATCACAGTGCCTGGGGTCTTTAGTCAAGCAGAGATCGGCGAGTCCTATTCCAAATATCCTCTTGAAAACGACGAAGTCTCCCCGAATTTCGTTGATAACTTAAACGACATCCACCCCTTCCACCGCAATAAGATGATGCGAGTCTATAAGCAAGGGCGACAAGAAAAGGTCGATTTATATGCCCCGTACCTAGAAACTCTTAAGAAAAATTCTACTGAGCGCATTGCAGCTAATAAAAACTACCAAACATTTATCCAAGAGCTGAGTAAAAAAGATGACTCAGAGTCTGAACCTCAAGAACTCTATGGACAAAGCGACTTACAGCTTGAAGAGGCGACTGCTATCATGAAAGACCTTATCTTTCTTACTCAGTCATCACAGCTGCAACAGAAAGCAAGTTAAGCAACTGTCTAAAACGTATACCTTAGGTCAAGTGACCCTTCTTGCACATTGTAGTGGTCCCCAATATTGGCTTCATACTTAATATTCATATTAAAACACTCTTTCAGACACATGGGCAGTTCTGCTCCCAATACAAGCTGCTGTGTAAACTTATGGCAACTGCGTACAGTAAAGTTCTTTTCATGCGCTTGTTGTTTGTAGAGACGCGAGGTAATCTTCCCATCCGTTAATGGAATATGCCTCACATATCCCAAGTAAATCCCTGGAAGAGCGCAGATTTTTTTCCCTTGCACTTCTTTCATCAGTTTCAAATCTGTTCTTGGAGACAAGTAGGCTGAGTGAACATTCCGTACGGAAAGACCGATTGGACCGGCTCCTGATTCTTGATACCCCTGCTCATAAATATTGAGATAATCCATCTTGATGGATGGAACTAGGTAGAGTTGACTGGACATTGCCTCAGGCATTTTCCACTTTACCCCTGCATCAAAACCTGCAATTAGATTCCACCCTCGGTGATTATTGTGCGCCGTCTCTTTAATTCCAGGGAGCCGAAAGTTACGATCGACATCGTAAAAGGTGCGAGAACCCATCACATAAATACCCGCATATTTAACCGAATCGGCATAACCAATAGAAGGACCTAAGTAAATAGACTGGATCGTGGCATCCCCTTTATTTTCTCGCCAGTTGAGTCGTGTGCTTGCATAGCCACCACCAACACTTACGATGTGATGTTTCTCGTTAAAGGTCTTTGTGTAGCCTGTCGTAAATCCATAGGTATTTGCATTAAAGCCTACCTGACCTTGCATCGGGCTTTGTCCATAGTGATATCCAAGAGGATTGAGCCAAATCCCATCATTCGACTCACATCTCTTTTCGCAGCGCGAAGAGACATATTGCATCGCAAAGAATTCAGAGGCTCGGTTAAGAGACCTTCCCACTCTCTCCTGATTTTGGAGCTGCGCAAGAGTCATGCCGCCAAACTGCTGGGGGCTATATTCTAAAATCCCACCCGGACACTCTACACAGGAAACTTCAGTCAGAGCAGTAAGTGAAGGGATCAAGTCAGGCGAAAACACCTCCCCAGTCTCCCCCAATAAGTAAAGCCCTACCTCTGCGGCGTTGCTAGAAAGCTCATCGATACTCAGGGCAATTTTGATTTCATTCACTGGAATCTTAAGAGAGTAAACTCCTCCTGATGGTTCTTCCAAAATAAAGCCAAACCCACTAATATCTTTAACTCCAGCAAATTTTCCCTCAATATCTTGGGCAGCTAAAAATTTATAAGTCGTGTTTTCTGCATAAAACCAAGGAAGTGGATCTAGCTCAACGATTCCATTGCCATCGATATGTGCAATTCCTGATACCATCTTCAAGTCAGCTTTGGTTGATGGATCGACAGTCACAATAAACCGTGCATCTGGAGCGGTAACATGGTAGTCACCATTGACGGTCAACACATCGATTTCTGGACCGATAGAAATTGTACCTGCATGAAATAGGTCTCCATTGATCGACCCTCTTCCTCTTAAAGTTCCTCCACTTTCAATCGTGAGGTCTCCTGTAGAGCTTGAAAGGAAGACCTCGCCTCCATTCAAAACCAACTCTCCACCACTCTTAATATCAATTGCTCCTCCTGCTTTCAATGGAGGTGTATTTCTTGCTAGTGAGGGGGTGTGCTTTTTTCTCTCTCTCAGCCCTAGGCTCATGTCGATGTTTCCTTGGCCACTCAGAGTCCCACCTGTTTCTACAGTGATTTTTCTAGTTTTACCTCCTTCCAAGTCCAGAGTCCCCCCATTGATAATCACCTCTCGACTGGACCTAATATCCGCCTGAAGCTTGACTGTGCCACTATTAATAATCGTTGCGCCTGTGTAACTATGGCTTGCTGGGGCCATGATCAAATATACTGAGTCATCTCCCGTGATGATAAAAGTCCCTGTATTATATGGTGCATCGACAAGTGGCTTTGCCAACTTATAGGATTCGCTTCTAACATCAAAACCTCCCCCATTTTTTCCTAACTCAATATTACTAGCTGCAATGGTCAGAGGTACGCCGTTCACACTCTTTGTACTAATTGCGCCCTGATTATCAAGAGTAATGGTCGTCAGTGAAATATCACCTCCAATTCTCCCAGGTCCTGTAAAAGCTACAGGAGTCGAAAGGGTCGCTCCAGGAGAAAAGAAAAGAATCCCACTTTGTATTTTTGTTGTTCCCCCATAGGTGCTATTCCCCGCAAGAATGACACTATGATTCTTATTGTTTGCTCCCAGAGTGAGTCCTCCACCAGTGCCCCCTCCTGCTCCTCCATCACCAGCAATCTTACTCCCGTCTAAGGAAAAGTTATTGGTCAAGTTTTGGAAAATGATCTGACAACCCTCCATCATAAAAATATCGCTCGGAATTGCCGTTCCATTTTGATAACCTTGTCCGCTTGTGGCCTGATTGTTATGGAAGTTGCATTGACCTTCAAAAATGAGTTTCGCGCCACTTCCATTATAGTACTCTAAAAAGATCGCTGAGCCCAGTGCTGCGCCTCCACCTCCATGAGGAACTCCTCCAAACTCTGACGTTATTCCTGCATGACCACCTGCAAACCCTGGTTGGCCAGGTTCTGAAATACCACCACGACTTCCCCCACCTGCTCCTGCTCCAAAGCCACTAGCACCTCCAGTCCCTTGAAAAGAGCCTCCCCCTCCAGCACCAAAGCCACCTTTTCCTCCAATATCCCCGGTATCACTGCCGCCGCCTCCTCCATATTTTCCTCCATCGCCCCCAAGACCTGTGTTAGCAGTTCCCCCTCCTCCGCCTCCTCCAAAACCGCCGTGGCCACCATGTGATGGAATTCCCCGATATCCTGCTCCTCCTCCTCCTGCTCCAGGCCCCCCATTCCCGCCACTTTGAATGCCGGCTGCAGGATCAAATATTTCTAGAGCAGCACCTCCTCCTCCTCCTCCGGGACCATGTCCTCCATTCACGTTCATTGTTGGTGCATTCCCAGGATCCGATCCTACCGCTCCTCCTCCCCCAGCACCACCAACTTGAGCATTAGCAGCCTGAGCCCCAGTCCCCCCCTGTCCTCCACCACTTCCATTGCCACCATCTCCTCCCTTTACATCCTTTATGCCATCTGCTCCATGTGTACCATCTCCAGCTCCCCCTCCACCTGATTCACTCACACCTTTACCCCCATGTAATGGGGTCACCGGATGAAGACCAGACGCAAAACCTCCTCCTCCTCCTCCTCCCTGGTGTGAAGCACTTTGATTAATAGATGCATCCCCTCCATTCCCATAAGCTCCTCCTCCTCCTCCCGCTCCTGATGCGATAGACTGCCCAACCCCTCCGTTGCCATAGAATCCACCACCACCCCCTTCGAATTTCCCCCCATTCCCATGTAATCCCCCCCCACCACCATTTCGATCTGGAGTCTTAGCAAAAGTATCTGAATCTCCTCCAATGACATGACAATTATTTATGTTCACATTGTTTAAGATCACTTGGGCCCCAGAGGCGACGTAAAGACCCGCTCCCGCACCCATTCCACCACCTCCTCCTCCTGCAGTGCTTCCTCCTTTTGCTCTTCCTTGATTGATCGTAATGTTTTGAATGGTAATGGGTGATCCTGGACCACGTACAAAAAAGCCCCGCTCTAAATTCCCACATTCAAGAGAGTGACCCTGCCCATCAATCGTTAAAGGACCGTTGGCAGTAGTAGACGCAAAGTTTCGACTTGAGTTCAAAACTGGGAGCCAGCCTCTTTTATGAGCAGATAGGCCATGGGTTGCTCCAGGAGTCAAAGGAATACTTCTAGAGAATAAAATGGTTCCAGGATTCGTATCATTAGCAGACTTGTCCATGTATTCGATTAATCCCATATAATCTCCAACAGTAACACCTGGTTCAGGTATTGCAATAGAGGCCATTGCTAAGAAAAAAAATGCAGTGATATACTTCAAGGACATACGAATCATAAAGGAATCATCAAATTTATCTATTTACTCGATTAAAGAAATTGATTAAACATTTTTTTCCATTAATCGAGTTGCAATCTATTAGATAATTAGGAGAAAATAGTCTCTTTAAAACAACCCCAATAAATCATGGAAGTCCGCACACGCATCGCTCCCTCTCCAACAGGAGATCCCCATGTAGGAACGCCCTATATGGCCCTTTTTAATCTCATTTTTGCACGTCATCATGGGGGCAAGTTTTTGCTTCGGATTGAGGATACGGACCAGAGTCGCAGCCACCCTGACTATGAGCAAAACATCTATGCCGCGCTCCAATGGCTCGGGATCCATTGGGATGAAGGACCCGATATTGGTGGCCCTTACGGACCTTACCGACAATCTGAACGAACGGAGATCTATCGCGAGTATTGCCAAAAACTTCTAGATGAAGGGAAAGCGTACAAATGCTTTGCCACAGCAGAAGAGCTCAAAGAGATGCGTGAAGTGAGCGCAAAAATGGGGAGACGCTCAGGCTATGACAGACGCTACCGCAACCTCACTCCTGAAGAAGTCGAAAAAAGATT
Organism: Simkaniaceae bacterium; assembly: GCA_030149435.1. Lineage (GTDB taxonomy): Bacteria > Chlamydiota > Chlamydiia > Chlamydiales > Simkaniaceae > JASBRR01. Next base: position 35,474 of record JASBRR010000013.1, on the reverse strand, counting down.
AAAAAATGGGGAATCCTATACCGTTCGCCTAAAAGTCCCTCTCACAGGGGAGTGTGTCTACGAAGATATGATCAAAGGGAGAATTTCTGTCCCTTGGAGTGATATCGATGATCAGATTTTGCTTAAATCAGATGGTTTTCCAACCTATCACCTGGCAAATGTCGTCGACGATCACCTCATGAAAATCACCCACGTGATTCGTGGTGATGAGTGGATGAGCTCCACGCCAAAGCATATTCTCCTCTACGATGTTTTTGGGTGGGAGCGCCCCAAGTTTATGCACATGCCTCTTCTACTTGGAGCTGACGGAAAAAAGCTTTCTAAGCGCAAGAAACCGACATCGGTCTTTTACTATAAAGAGAGTGGCTATCTCCCGGAGGCCTTTGTGAACTTTATGACGCTGATGGGTTACAGCATGCCAGGAGATAAGGAAATCTACACACTTGATGAAATCATCAAAGACTTTTCGGTTGAGCGCACCGGAGTCTCTGGCGCCTTTTTCGATGTCCTCAAGCTCGACTGGATCAATCAACACTACCTCATCAACTCCATCCCTGAAAATCAGCTTTGGGACAAGATCAAAGAGTGGGGCTTTTCGGATGAGAAAATGGCAAAGCTCATGCCTCTTGTCCATACGCGCATTAAAACCTTTGGAGAGTTCATGGAACTCTGCGGCTTTCTTTTTGTGGCCCACATCGGACTAAATGCTGAGCTCTTATGTCCCAAGAGCAATACACCTGAGCAAAGTGCAATGATGCTGCAAGGGATGATTTGGTCAATGGAGCAGAGCGCAGACTGGGGACGCGAGGGTTTTCATTCTGCATCAAGAGAAATCGCCGAGATTTTTGGCGTGAACCATAAGAAAATCGTCATGCCCCTCCTCTTTGCAGCGATTACTGGGAAGCACCATGGCCCCCCACTGTTTGATTCTGTAGGGATTTTAGGAAAGGACTTGACGCGCGCTCGTATTTTGCAAGCCATTGAATTCTTAGGGGGCATTTCTAATAAAAAGATGTCTCAGCTTACGAAAAGCTGGAGTGCAAAAGATTGCAAAGAGTTTATGGGTTAGGAGACTCGTCTGCGGGAGCAGAACTCTCTTCAAGTCTATCAGAGACGATATAGTTGGGATTGTAGGCTGTACTCGAACAGCTACATAAGAAAAAAACAGGAATAATTAGAAGCCATTTACTCATACCCTGTGTATGTAAGACAAAAGTTGCAATATGTCAATCAATAAGCACGACAAAAACACCCCATTTCCTGCAAAGCTGATCAAAAAAACGCTGCTCAGCCAAGAAGGCTCCACAAAAAGGACCTATCACCTCACGCTGGACTTGACGGGTTCCGACTTGAAATATCACCCTGGGGATGCAATTGGCGTCTATCCGCACAACCTATCTTCTGATGTCGATGAATTACTCCTTTCAATGCATGCCAGCGGAAGTGAAGAGGTAAGTGACCCGCGTTCTCTAAGCAAAATGCCTCTGCGAACGTTTCTACTCACTAAAGCAAACCTTTCTCGAGTCACTCCTAAACTTCTGAAAATGCTTGTCCCTAGCCTAGCTGAGGGGGATAACGAAAAGCGCAAGCACTATATTGAAACTCATGACGTGCTCGATGTTTTTAGAGAACATAAAAACAGTACTTGCTCTTTAGATGAATTGGTCTCTGCCTTCTCTCCACTCCTTCCCCGTTTTTACTCTATTGCTTCATCGCAATCGACCTCTAACACTAGTGTAGACCTTCTTGTAGCCACCTTCACCTATGAAGTGGGTGGGAAAGTTAAAAGAGGTGTAGGAAGTCATTTTCTTTGTGAAACAGCCCTCCTAAATGAAACTGAGATTCCCATCTACATACAGGGAACCTCTTCTTTTACACTCCCAAGTGATCCTCACACCCCCATTTTGATGATCGGGCCTGGTACAGGGGTTGCGCCTTTCCGCGCTTTTCTTCAAGAGAGGCAGTTTCAAAAAGCTCCTGGGAAAAATTGGCTAATCTTTGGTGAGCGCAGCAGTAAACATGACTTTTACTATGAAGATTACTTCAAAACTTTAAAAAGAAAGGAGTTTCTAAGCTTAGATACAGCCTTTTCTAGAGACCAAACAGAAAAGATATATGTCCAACACCGTTTAGAAGAGAAAGGGGAAAGCGTGTGGAAACTGATGGAGCAAGGGGGGGTTGTCTACATCTGCGGTGACGCGCGCCATATGGCAAAAGATGTTGTGGCAGCGCTCCATCGGATTGTAGAAGAAAAAGGGAAACACTCTACAGAGGAAGCTAAAGCATACATCAAAACGCTTCGCCAAGAAAAACGCCTTAAAATGGATGTTTATTAGGTCTGTGATGTGGTTAATGTGCAAAAGCACATCAGCCCCTCCCCTCGACCAAAAGATGTTAGACCATCTCCTGTGGTAAATGTAATGCCCACCTGATCGACTCCAACTTTAAGAACCTCAGCCACACTTTGCCTTATCTCTAGACTCCGTTTTTGCATCCGCGGCCTTTGCCCTTCGATTGTCAAGGCAACATGTTCAATCTCATTCCCTTCTAAAGTTTCGAGAGCTTCTTCGAGATAGATACGACTATTTGTGATTCCCTCATCATGACAGAGCTTCGGCGCAATTTCACCTAAAATGGGAACGTGAGTGATAGAGGTAATTGCATTGCATATGGCATGAAATACCACATCACCATCAGAATCGGCATCCATCCCAGGAACACCTTCAAAGGGAAGTCCTGCGATGATACATCTCTTGTCACTCTCTTCACCCAAAAAGCGGTGACTGTCTTGTCCAATACCCGTCCGAAATTTCATAACACTACTCATAACACTTTGCAGAAAAAAAATCATGTCCTGAAACAAATGAGCTTAGTATATTGAAGTCATGAGAGAAGTATTCGAGATTACCGGGGGAAAACCTCTAACAGGTCACGTCAAAGCTGCAGGCGCTAAAAACGCCATTTCCAAAATGCTTGTGGCATCCATGCTTTCCGATAAACGATGTATTTTTTACAACGTTCCAGACATTTCTGAAGTGGAAGTGACGGTCAATCTATGCAAAGAAATTGGCATGGAAGTCTCATGGGATCGCGCTGCAAAAAAAATGGAAGTAATCACTAAAGAGCTCAAATCTACCTATGTTCCTCTCCATTTTTCGGGCGCTAACCGCATTCCTATTTTGATGATGGGCGCTCTACTAGGGAGAACAGATGAGCAAATTGTTCTTCCCACCGTTGGAGGGTGCAATATTGGAAAACGCCCCGTCGACTTCCATATAAAAGCGTTAAAAACGCTGGGAGCAGAGATTGAACACCGGATGGTGAAAAAAGAAAGCACCTACTGCGCATCGGCAAAACAGGGGCTCAAAGGAGCCATCATTCACCTCCCTTATCCCTCTGTGATGGCAACAGAAAATGCCATCTTAGCCGCTTGCCGGGCAAAAGGAAAAACCGTCATTCGAAACAGCGCAACTGAACCTGAAGTCATCGACCTAATACTCTTCTTACAAAAGTTAGGTGTTGTGATCCATATGGATGTGAATCGAACCATCTATGTGCAAGAAACCTCCACCTTTTATGAAGTCGAACACACCGTGATTTATGATCGCACGGAAGCTGCTAGCCTTGGAATGGCTGCGATCAGCACAAAAGGAAAAGTCTTTGTTGAAGGGGCAAATCAGCGGGATATGATCACTTTTCTCAATAAATTGCGCGAGATCAACGGAGGCTTTACAGTAAAAGAAAAGGGGATCGAGTTCTTTTACCAAGGTCCTCTTAAGGGTGGCCTCCATTTAGAGACGGATGTCCACCCAGGCTTTTTGACTGATTGGCAACAACCCTTTGTCGTTCTCCTAACTCAAGCACAAGGAAGCTCAGTCATCCATGAAACGGTCTATGAAAACCGTTTTGGATATATCGATACACTGAAAAAAATGGGCGCCGATGTCGAGCTCTTTACGCAGTGCCTTGGAGATCGACCCTGCCGTTTTGGAGCACAAAACTACAAGCACAGCTTGATCGTGAAAGGACCCACCCCATTCCATGCGGCGCAGATAGAGGTTCCTGACCTTAGAGCAGGCTTTGCCTATGTCATGGCAGCCTTAATTGCTGATGAAACCTCAACCCTATCGGGCCTTCAGTTCCTCGATCGGGGGTACGAATATCTCGAGCATAAACTGCAAGATCTAGGGGCAGATATTAAGAGAACAACCCTCGAATCGGTAAGAGAAGAAAGCCTCGCTCCTGCCATTGCAACATAAGCTCCCCTTAAAGTAAAATCCCTCCACTATGACATGGCAAAAAATCCAACAAGAGAATTTCAGAAGCTGGCAACACCTTGCCGACTTTTTGGAGCTCACCCCTGATCAGCAAAAGCAGATCCTCAAGAATCCCCGATTCCCTTTAAATCTTCCAAGACGCCTTGCGAGCAAAATTGAAAAAGGACGTTTGGATGACCCACTGTTATTGCAGTTCCTCGCCCTAGAAAAAGAAACAGAGAAAAAAACAGGGTTTGTTCAAGACCCCGTTTCCGATCAATCGTTCCAGAAATCTCCGCGCCTTCTTCATAAATACCCCCACCGCGCCCTTCTTCTCTGCACATCCTCTTGTGCAATGCACTGCCGCTTTTGCTTCCGCAAAAATTACCCTTATGAAAAGAAAATTGCCGATTTTACCCCTGAGCTAGAAATGCTTCGAAATGACCCATCAATTTACGAAGTGATCTTAAGTGGAGGGGACCCCCTTTCTCTGAGCGATGAAAGGCTTCAACTACTCATCCGTGAACTTGAGCTAATCCCTCATATCAAGCTCTTGCGTTTCCATACCCGTTTCCCCACCGGGATTCCCGAGCGAATCAATCGCACCTTTCTAGCGATGATAGAGAAAACCAGGCTCCAAGTCGTTTTTGTCCTGCACATCAATCATCCTCTAGAACTAGACGTTGATGTTGCTAAGGCGCTCAAAAGCGTCCAGAAAATAGGCGCTTCTGTCTTAAGTCAAACGGTCCTATTAAAGGGCGTGAATGACTCCTTACCCATTATGAAAGATTTGATGCTAAAACTAGTAGAGGCAGGAGTGACTCCCTACTACCTCCACCAACTCGATCGAGTCCTAGGCACTCACCACTTCGAAACGACAATTGCAGAGGGGCATGCATTGATTGCGCAGCTACGGAAAACACTCCCCGGATACGCTGTGCCGACTTATGTTCAAGAAATTCCACATGAAAAGAGCAAAACCGCTTTACATCCGGCTCATCGTCTTGAGACCCAAGATACCCAGTCCCTTTGCCATCACGCGGGCTGTGAGTTCGCATAGAGCAAGTCTCGATGACTCTTTGGGACTCCCTTCAACGCGACAATCCCTAAAAAACCCGTGGAACTTTTCAGCGAGATCATACAAATAATCACAGAGACGGTTGGGAAGCAGCTCCCGATCCATCGCCTCAAGAGCCTCCCCAAACTGGAGAACTTTGAGCCCAAGTTGACACTCCGCTTCCTCCTCAAGAGTGATGGGAGTTGTAGAGAGAATCGCATCGACATCTTTTCCCGCCTTTCGCTTGATCCCTTGAATACGAACATAGCTATAGAGAAGGTATGCTGCCGTATTCCCTTCAAACTTCAGCATGCGATCATAGCTAAAGACGTAGTCTTTGACTCGGTGACAAGAAAGATCGGCATACTTCACTGCATCGACCCCCAGCGTGTGGGCGAGATCTTCGATCTCCTTCTCGGGGAGGTCGGGATTCCGTTCCTTTAGGAGAATCTCTGCTCGAGATACCGCCTCCTGCAACAAATCGATCAACTTCTCCGTTTGCCCTGAGCGCGTCTTGAATTTTTTGCCGTCAGGTCCCAAGACAACACCAAAAGGAACATGTGTAACTTCTACAGATCCTGGGTCGTAGTAGTCAACCCTCCTTGCAGCAGAAAAAGCCATCTGAAAATGGAGTTGCTGTCCCGCATCGACGACATAAATGATCCTTTCAGCCTTTTCTTCAGAAGTTCTTTGCTTTAGAGCTGCAAGATCGGTTGTTGAGTAGTTATACCCTCCATCTGATTTCTGAAGGATCAGGGGTAAGTCAGTATCCTCTTGGCTCTTGAACCCCTCCAAAAAGACACATTTTGCTCCGTCTGAGACTGTAACAAGCTTTTTACTTTCAAAATCTTCAACAACTCCTGGAAGCATGGGATTATAAAACGATTCTCCACGCTCCTTGAGCGAGACATCTAAATAGTCATAGATCTCTTGGAAGCCCAAACGAGAAATCTCACAGATTTTCTTCCACGCTTTAAGCACATCGGGGTCCCCTCTCTGCAGCTTCACGACGCAGAGCTGTGCGCGCTTTTTAAATTCTGGATCTGCATCAAAGACCTTCTTCGACTCTCGGTACCACTGCATGAGCGAGGAAAGTGAGGCTTCTTTTTTGTCGGTCAACACTTTCGGTTCAAACTCGTACAAATAGGTGATCAACATCCCAAACTGCGTACCCCAGTCGCCAATATGGTTAAGGCGGAGGACATCGTGCCCTAAAAACTCGAGCAGTCGCGCAAGACTCTCGCCGATGATTGTCGAACGCAAGTGCCCAACATGGAGCTCTTTAGCGACGTTTGGCGAGGAGAACTCGACAATCACCTTCTTTTTTTGTGAGACAGGAGCAACACCAAGCCGAGGATCTTGTCTAATCGAATTCAACTGCTTAGCAAGAAATGCTTTTGACAAGGTAAGGTTGATAAAGCCCGGTCCGGCAACCTCGATCTTTTCAAGATTTTCCTTTGCTTGCTCCTTCCAGGCTTCGACCAATTTCTCTGCAATCGCTCGAGGATTTTGCTTTAAAGCTTTAGCGAGCTTCATCGCTGAGTTGCACTGATAGTGGCCAAACTCAGATTGAGTACTTTGAGTGATTTCAAGAGGAAGGTAGTCTGAGTAGTCTTGGCCAGCAAAAACTTCTTTTAATGCAGCTTCTCCCTGAGATTGTAAAAAAAAGATTAGGCTATCCAAAATGATTCTACGCTTCTAGTTAGACTTGAATTATAATCAACATTCACGATAGAATTTGTCAATTCAATATTCAAAGGTATGAAAAGTGGCTAATAGTGTCATTACAAAAACTTTAAAAGATCTTCTAGCGGACTTTTTAAAAAAGAATAAAAAAGCCGATCTACTTACAACTTACTTCTACTTTCTAGAGAAGAAATATCACATCGAGCCCGTTCTTTTTATCAAGGAAAGAACGATCTACCAAAGTCAAACTGAAGTGCTCAAGAAAGTTGAGGCCGATGGAAAACTGTGGCGCGAAACGGAAATTAAGATTCAAGTCGGAACGCCTGCTGTCAACGAAAAGACAAAAAAAATCTACATCTGCCCATTCACTGGCAAAGTGTTTGGAGACAACACCCACCCCAACCCACAAGATGCGATCTATGACTGGGTCTCAAAGTGTCCAGAAAATACCGAGCGCGTTGATGGGCTTAAGGTCAAACGCTTCTTCATTTCCGAAGATCCAGAGGTGATCAAAAACTACATTGAAAAGCGAAAAGAACCGGTTACAAAAATTGTGTTCTCATCGGGGCTTACAGGGCAGCTATTCAACAGCAAAGATGCTGTCATCGCCGACTTTAAAAAACACCAACTCAAGCCCATGGCACTCTGCGACGTCCCAACACAAAACAGATTCCAAATTGAAACCCACCTCATGGAATTGATTGAGAAAGAGCTCGATGAGAGTAAAATCTCTGCATTTGTCGATGCAATGAGCGGCTACGATGAGTTTGAAACACATGTGAACCGTTGGGTAGAAGAAAACAACTAAGGGGATAGTTATGACAGCAGAAGCAGCACAAGTTTCAGCAAATTCAGCAGGGGTTCATCAACTCTTTTCAGCTGGTGGAGAACAAGACAAAGAGTATGAAGTCAAGATAGATGGTAAAGCTCACAAGACCATGATACTCACCCAAAAGAAAGGCAAAAAAACACCTCAATGGGTAATCAATGATACGGGCTCCAATCTAAAGATGAAAGATGCTAAAAGTGGTAAGGTCGTTGCAACCCTTGATTCCTCACTTAAAATTCAACTGACAAAGGAAAAAGTCACTGATGCTCTCACGAACTATTTCCCACAGCCAGTACAAGCAAACACATTCCAAATTCGCAAAGTGAATAATAACCAGGTTGTAGGTTCAATGGCACGGATATCAACTGGCAAAAACGAAAGCAGCACTTGGAAAGTCACAATAAATAACAAAGTTGACCATAGGATTGGACTCATAGTAGCATCAGCAATTTCTATAGGAACTAGAAGCATCAGCTATTAGGTGTTGAGTATGACAGCAGAAGTATCAGCAGACCCATCTATTCCTAGTTTTTCGGATCCAGAAGTCAATGCTCCTGATGCTCCAAAAGAGTATGTCATCCGCCCCTCTGACCACTTCTTTTCAAAAACTTTTACTGTCCTATATAAAGATTGGCCCTCTTGGGTCATTTCAACAAATAAATATTGCACGAAGTTTTTTGACTGGCGCACCCACTACACCATCGAAAATGCAAACACTGGGAAACCCATTGCGAGTGCAACAAAGAACTACGGACTCTCACTAAAAGGGATTTGGAATCTGTCGTTTATGGGGCTTTTCCGCCCCCATTCACTAGCTGACTTTGACGTCTATGATCAAAGTGGCAAGCCTATTGGTTTCATCGATGGAAGGGTAATGACTCTAAGCAAAGCCCGCTTTGACTTTCACGATAAAGAGGGAAATGTCACTGCATACGCCGCGCAAGAGGGGACAGAGATAAAGATTCGCGATGCGAACAATGATGCAATTATTGGCTACATGAAGCGAATTTTTGAGACGGGAACGCCTGATTCATGGAAAGTGAGCCTACTCCCTAAGGTTGACACTAGAATCGCCATGATTTTTGCAGCCTATGTAGTGACACATCAAGCTGCATTCGTGAAAGATCAATGATATTTGAAACAACTTCCTCAGAAGAAACTCAAGCTGTTGGCCGAGAGATAGCAAGGCTTCTGACTCCTAGTGATAAAGTGATGCTCTTTGGGGATCTCGGGGCAGGAAAAACAACTTTGATCCAAGGGATCATTTCTGAATGGACAGGTCTAGACACCTCCGAAATTAGTAGCCCCACATTCAACTACCTCAATACCTTCGATGAAAATGGCCTTTTATACCACTTCGACCTCTATCGGATCGAAGATGAAAAGGACTTTTATAAGAAAGGCTTTGAGGAGCAGCTGGAAAGTCCCGGGATTTGCCTGATTGAGTGGTCTGAGCGGATTCCCACCCTCCATAACCTGGCTAATGTTCGCATCACTCTCACACATGAAAGCGAAAACAAGCGTGTAATAAAGGTTGCCCGATGAAAAAACTCCCTTTCAAAAAAGCTGCCTTTATCACCTCGGCGCTACTTCCGAAAGAGTACCCTTCTCAAAAAGATGCACAAGGAAGACCCATTCCTGAAATCGCGATCATCGGTAGATCCAATGTTGGAAAATCCTCCCTTATCAATCACCTGCTTCGCACAAAAACCCTCGCCAAAGTTTCAGCAAAGCCTGGAAAAACTGTGCGCATCAACTACTTCTTGATTGATGAGACCTTTTACCTCGTTGACCTTCCCGGCTATGGCTATGCCAAAGTTTCAAAAAGTGAAAAAGATGAATGGGGCGAGCACCTCGAGTCCTATTTAAACGAACGCTCCTTAAAAGCACTGATATTTCTTATCGACAGTCGACGTGCACTCAGTGAAGATGATGAGGCATTTTTAGAGTGGGCAAAATTTAAAGGGCTCCCTCTACTCATTATTGTCACCAAAGGGGATAAGTTATCAAAGCGAGAAAAAGAAGAAGTGATGGCGCAATATAAAGAGCACTTGAGCCAATACCCTCTTCTTATGTATTCTATGAAAGAAGGAAAGTGTAGAGAACATCTCATCTCTATGATATGTAAGGCATTATGGGACTAGTTCACAAAGATACATTTGTCTGCTTTGACTGCGAAACGACTGGTCTAGATCCAGAGCAAGATCAAATCATAGAAATTGCCGCAGTCAAGTTCACTTTTAGCAAAGAGCTTGAGGAAAAAGAAACACTCATCGATCCTGGCATCCCCATTCCAGACCATACAATCGAAATTCACCACATCACAAATGAAATGGTATTCGGAAAACCAAAGATAGAAACCATTTTAGATGAGTTTCTCGCTCTTATCGGAAACCACACTCTTGTAGGCCACGCCATCCCCTTTGACATTGCCATGGTGAATGCTGCAGCAAAAAAACATGGGGTCAAAACCAACTTAGAAAAACATCAATTCATCGATACCTTGCGCCTCGCAAGGCTCTACGGAGAAAGCCCTACAAACAGCTTAGACACCTTGCGAAAACACTTTAATGTTGAACACTTAGGGGCTCATCGGGCAATGAATGACGTGCGTGTGAATATTGCTGTCTTTAAGCACTTGGCAGAGAAGTTTAAAACAACAGAAGAGATGCTTAACCGCCTCAAAAAACCGATTGCCTTAAGAACGATGCCTCTCGGCAAACATAAAGGGCGCCTCTTCCGCGATATCCCCGTTGAGTACTTGCGTTGGGCATCTCACCAAGACTTTGACAACGACCTCCTGTTCTCACTTAGAAGTGAACTCAAAAAACGGAAAGGAGGCAACCTCTTTTCTCAAGCGAGCAACCCCTTCCAGGAACTCTAGCCATGCGAACACTTTCTCAGATCAATCTAAAAGGAAAAAAAGCGCTCTTGCGCGTCGATTTTAATACGCCATTATCTCCTGATGGGTACGTTGCAAATGATGCCCGAATCCAACAATCTCTTCCCACAATTCAACACATTCTCAATGAAGGGGGCAAGCTCATCATTATGAGCCACCTTGGCCGCCCTAAAGGAAAACACAATCCAAAATTCTCTCTTACCCCTTGTGCAAAACACCTGAGCTTTCTCCTTCAAAAAGAGGTCAAGCTCGCTCCCGATTGCGTTGGACCCGAGGTAGAAAAACTTGTTGAATCGATGCAAAACGGTGAGGTTGTGATGCTCGAAAACCTCCGCTTCCACCCCGGAGAAGAAGATCCCGATGCGCACCCTGAGTTTGTTAAATCTCTTGCAAAATTAGGAGATATTTACATTAACGATGCCTTCGGAACAGCGCATCGCAAACACGCATCGACGTCAGACATTGCACGCTTTTTCCCCAACAAAAAAGGGATAGGTTTTTTGATGGAGAAAGAACTGACTCTCCTTTCACAGCTTCTCTTAGAACCCAACAAACCCTTTTACGCCATTATCGGGGGCGCAAAAATTGGAAGCAAAACGGGAGTTTTAAAGTCCCTGCTGTCGAAAGTAGATGCAATCTTCCTTGGTGGTGGTCTCGCATTTACTTTCTTAAAAGCCCAAGGAGTTGAAATTGGCAGTTCGATTTTCGATGCCAATGCCCTCGAAGATGCAAAACACTTCATTGCATCCTGCCAGGAAAAGAAAATCCCCCTATACCTTCCTCAAGACATTCTCATTGCTGATAAAGTGGAAAATAACGCTAAGACGCGCATGGTTACCACCGATGAGGGAATCCCTCCTGGTTGGATTGGCGTAGACATCGGCCCTAAAACTCTTACTGAATGGGCACCCGTAATCGAAACAGCGCAAACAATTTTTTGGAATGGTCCCATGGGAGTCTTTGAGATTCCAAACTTTTCTAATGGGACGCGTGGTCTTACGAAAAAGCTCGCCGAGCTCTCATCCCCCATCATTGTCGGGGGCGGCGACTCTGTTGCAGCGGTGAAAATGATGAATGCTCAAAAAAACTTTTCCCATATTTCAACAGGAGGCGGCGCCTCCTTAGAATATATTGAGCGCGGACATCTCCCGGGCATCGATGCGCTAGAAGACAACTTTTCATGAGGCCATAGCCCATGCTTTGCATGACCCCTTCGTCTTACTACCATTTTAAACCTCGACTGCCCTCGACCCTCCCAACAAAGAAAACGACTGTTCTCAAAAAGATTTCAACCATTGCAAGTGAGCATTTAAATCCATTAAAACTACATGCTTATCCCCCTCTACTCCTTCCCTACACACACCCTCCTCTCTTGCTGCAAGCCCCTCCAAGCAAACCTGCGCACAAAGCCCAAAAGAAAAGTAAGCAACTTGCGAAAACACCTCCAACACTTTCTAGAAGTCACTCTTTCTTACAATTCTTTCCCCCAAAAATTCACAAAAAAACCGCCCTTCATCGCACTAGCAACCACTCCCCTCAAATCGAAATATGTAGCATCCATACAGTAATGAAAGCAGAAAGGGCTACCCTCTCTACTATTGCTTCTAAAGAAAACTCTGCATCAACTCCGAATAATCCAGAGAAAAAAAGCGTGAAATCGAGCCCACCTTTTTCAATCGAGCAATTCCTATCCACAATTAAATACCCAGCTTGTAGTTGGGATAACGAAGGCTTTTTTATTCCCCCAATTCTTCACAAGAAAATGAAACGTCTTTCTACCCTCATTGCCTCTAATCAGATTCTCCCCTTTCAGTATTCGATTCACCACGCTAAACATCACCTTCAAAACAACCCGCCACACCGATCTTTTCTATTTGAACCCATTAATTTTGAAGAACCTGCAAATATTGTTGAAGAAGCCATCTTTCACAACCTTAAGAATTTTCTAGATCAATTGCTCAACCATCTGAAAGATAGCGCTACCATTATTGTTTATGATGCTGAGTTTGAAAAAAATGTTTTAAAAATACTCGGGAAAATTTTTCCTTCACGTAAACAACAACTCGATAAGTATTTGTCCACCATGGTCGATATCCGCATTCCATTTAGAAAAGGGGTAATCAAGTTACAAGGAGGAGACGGATTAAAAAAAACGGCTCACCTTTTAATCCCCAATCAAATTGACCACACAGTCAAACTCAAAAACGGCAGAGAAGCCATGCATACTTTTTTCAACTTAAGTAAGAAAAGCAGTAGGATTCAAAATGATAATATTATTAGCCTCAACAGCTACTGTCGCCAAGATTCCTATTTAACTCTCCGTCTAGCAGACTGTTTAATCGACACTTTTAAAAACCGAAATATGAGGGAAGTGCATTGACTCATTCATCGTTAATGAATGGGAAAATGAGACTGCAGTTAGTAGAACGAAATGAAAAACCTAAATCGCTGATAATTAAGGCTCTTTTTTTCTTGCTAAATTGTTGTCATATAAATGGGCGAATGACTATAATTCAGCGTGTACGAGAACTTAATTTCCCCTGAGAGAAATTAAACTTTATGTTCAAAATATTTTTGAGGCGGAGCTAGTTGATGCAAACAGGCCCCACTCGAGCTAGAAATTCTCTTTCTAACAAATCAAAATTCAACAACACTCCAACACAACTCGATTTAAACCTCAACGAGCTTGGGAGCTGCAATGACGACAACTAGCGCAAAGTTTGGAAGAGTACGTAAATTTTTCTGGCCAATTCATGCCTCTGAAGTCAAAAAATTTGTACCCCTACTCGTTATTTACGCACTGATCTGCTTAAACTACTGTATCTTAAAAGCAGCAAAAGATTCTCTTGTCATCACCGCACCAGGAGCAGGAGCGGAAGCGATTCCCTTTATTAAAGTTTGGGTCATCTTGCCCATGGCGCTGCTCGTCATGTACCTCTTTACTCGCCTGTTCAATCGCTTCTCGCAGGAAAAACTTTTTTACATTATGATCGGCAGCTTTCTCGCCTTCTTTTTGCTTTTTGCTCTCGTGCTCTACCCTGCACGTGACATCATTCACCCTTACAAAATGGCGGACAAGTTACAGGCGATTCTGCCCACAGGGTTTCGGGGGTGTATTGCAATTATTAGATACTGGTCCTACGTCCTCTTCTATGTAATGGCTGAGCTCTGGGGAACGGCGATCATGACGGTTCTGTTCTGGAGTTTTGCAAATGAAATCACAACTGTGAATGACGCAAAACGCTTCTATGGGATCTTAGGGATTGGCGCTAACATTGCCACTTTCTTCTCAGGACAAATTGTCATCCTACTCTCAGGAGAATTCTTCGACCTCTCCTATATTTTTGGTGCTGACCGATGGGGGCAATATCTAGGCTTGGTCACAACTGTCGTGATGGTCGGTGGCCTCATGACAATGGGTCTATTTCGCTGGTACCATCAAAAAGTCATGAATAAAGACCCAGCTCTCAAAGAGATGAGAACGATCAGCGATAAAAAGCGAAAATCGGTCAAAATGGGAATGAGGCAAAACTTTGCGCTACTCGGGAAGTCAAAATATTTACTTTGCATAGCCGTACTCGTCCTAGCTTTCAACATTTCGATCAACATGATTGAAATTATTTGGAAGGATCAGATTCGCGCTCTATTTCCTAACCCCATAGACTTTAGCGCCTATATGGGTAAAGCCCTGTCAGCCACTGGAATCCTCTCCACCTTTATCGGTTTCTTCCTCTGCGGAAGTATGATCCGTAAACTAGGCTGGACCGTTAGTGCACTGATCACTCCAGTCGCTCTACTTGTATCTGGTCTCCTGTTCTTTGGTGTGATTCTCATGAAAGATCATGGGTTTATCTCTCCGACAGCGACGATTCTTGGAATGACTCCCCTCGCCCTCGGCGTTCTCTTCGGAACCATTCAAAACGTTCTCTCCCGCTCATTCAAATACACTCTATTTGACTCAACCAAAGAAATCTCATTCATTCCTTTAAGCTCTGAGTCGAAGCTGAAGGGCAAGGCAGCGATTGATGGAATTGGCTCTCGCCTAGGAAAGTCAGGCGGATCAACTATTTACGGAATTCTCATCATGACCTTTGGAAATGTCTCACTGAGTACCCCGTTCGCTGGAGTCTTCCTGCTTCTGATTGGAGTAGGCTGGATAGCAGCCATCCGCTCTCTTGGAAGGCAGTTCCATAAACTCACGACTCAACACGAAAAACTTGATATCGACGATTCCTCTTCAGCACCTGCTTTAGAAAAACCTCAGGTAACCTCGTAGCCTATGCATCAAATCGCTGAGTTCATTCACACCCATAGCACCTACGCACCCTGGCTCGTCTTTGGATCGATCCTACTTGCCGGATTGAACATTCCTGTCAGCATCGATATCATCATGATATTAAGCGCTGTTCTAGCGGCAACTACGATCCCTGAGCACACAGTATCTCTCTACTTTAGCCTTCTTTTTGGATGTTATTTTTCAGCATGGATTGCCTATTGGATAGGCAGAACTTGGGGGAAAAGATTACTGAGGACAAAATGGTTTGGGAAAGTACTGCCAGAAAAAAGGTTAGAAAAAGTGGGCCGTTTTTATGAAAAGCATGGGCTTTGGACTCTGCTCATTGGAAGGTTTATCCCTTTTGGGGTCAGAAATTGCCTCTTTATGACAACGGGAATGAGCAAACTATCCTTCCGTAAATTCATTGTGCGCGATGCACTTGCCTGTTTCGTGTGGACCTCCCTTACTTTTTACCTATTCTTTACCCTTGGGGTAAACTACGAAGCGCTTGTACACCATGTGAAAATCATAAATGTGTGCATCTTTTCCGCTTTCAGTGTGACTCTAATTGGGATCCTTTGGTATAAAAAGATGGGAAAAAAGAAACAGGCTAAAAGAGTTGAACAAAATCCTGACAAACAGCCATAAGAAAATTTGGGTAAATCACAGTTAAAAAGTATGTTGAATCCACCGAATGGCCTTTCGTTTTTAAGAGCCCCTTTGGCACTTCTTTTCTTTGTGGAAAACACAACGCTCCGCATTGTGGTGATTCTCCTAGCCATGCTCTCTGACAGCATTGATGGGTATCTCGCGCGCCGCTTCAGTTCAACCTCAAAATTTGGCGCCATCTTAGATCCCATTATGGATAAATTTTTTGTCTATGTCACACTAGGGATCCTACTGGCTGAAAGTCAAATTTCTGCTTGGCAAGTGTCGACGATGCTTTCGAGAGATTTCTTTTTACTCCTATTTATGACAACATTGTTCTTTAAAGGGACATGGAAATCACTCCAGTATAAATCAATTCGATGGGGCAAAGTGACGACCGCATCTCAATTCCTGATCTTACTCGGAATTGTTTTGAAGCTCCCAATTCCCAATCTCCTCTACTTCTCGTTTGTGCTATTCGGCGTGCTAGCATTCTTTGAGCTCATTGCCGATTCAAAAAACAGAGCACTAAGCGCGCAAAAAAACTCTTAATACGTTTATCTCGTTGCTATTCCTCTCCATTTTTGGTATCCTCATTGTCTATGGGGACAAATAAAACATACAATTTACTTATTCTATTAGGTGTGATCCTCGGAGGGATCTTAGGACACTTTTCAACGCCCATTGTATCGGCGTTCGCAAGTGGTGTCATGGAGCTATTTGTTAACCTCCTAAAGCTCATTAGCCTACCGATGATTTTCCTAGCGATTATCTCTACCCTCACGACGATGAATGGCCTATCAGAAGCGCGAAGGCTTCTGGGGAAAATTTTGAAGTATACAATTGTCACTACTCTCATTTCAGCATCAGTTGGCCTCACTCTCTTTATCTTGATCAAGCCAGCACATATCGCCCAAACAGTTGCACAAGCAGTCACTCTTCCAGAAGGAACCTACTTCACTTTTCTTAAGAAAATTATTCCTGAAAACATCTTGCAGCCCTTCCACGAAGACAATGTCTTAGGCGTTGCATTCATCTCAGCAATTCTCAGCATTGCCATCCTCAAAATCCCCCATGAGAAAAGTCAGGTTGTCAAAAGCTTTTTCCAAGGTCTATTTGAAGCCTTCTTAAAAATAACTAAGGCTTTGATTGCATTCATGCCAATCGCGATCTTTGCCTTTATGTTTCACTTCGTTGAAAGTATCAAAGAACAAAAGGAATCCCTTGACTCCCTTCTTTTTTACGGATTGACTGTCATTGGAGCAAATCTTATTCAGGGGCTCATTGTTCTGCCTCTATTCCTGAAAATGAAGAAGCAGTCCCCCAAAAGGATCGCAAAGGGGATGATGCCTGCTTTGATGATGGCATTTTTCTCCAAGTCTTCAAATGGCACACTTCCATTGACTCTAGAGTGTGCTCAAAACCGCGTTGGCGTTTCTGAAAAAACCTCCCGCTTTAGCTTGCCCCTCTGCTCGGTCATTAATATGAATGGATGCGCTGCATTCATTCTGATTACAACACTGTTTGTTTGTGCAAGTAATGGCATCGTCTTTTCCATTGCTCAGATGATCCCATGGATCTTTATTGCAACGATTGCAGCCATTGGAAATGCAGGCGTTCCTATGGGATGCTTCTTTCTCACATCTGCCCTCCTTTTAGGCATGGGTGTTCCGCTCGATAAAATGGGAATCATCCTCCCGCTCTACTCCCTATTTGACATGGTAGAGACCTGTCTGAATGTTTGGTCAGATAGCTGCGTTACAACAGTTGTAGATCGTGAAGTTGCACCTCAAAGCAGCGCGCCAACACCAGCTGCTGCCTAAAGCTGACACCATCGCAGTTAGCTTAAACATCTATTGCTGTCAAATCACCGATGACATAAGATGACCAGTAATAACATTTTTAATTGCTAGAGTCTTTATGAAAACACGTCAAGAATCAATCTTCCTATCTGGAATCAGAAGCCTTTGTAAATCGCTGGGAACAATGATCGGAATCATTGTGGGACTTGCCCTCCTCGCTGGTGTCTTTATGTTCATTTCTAAGCCCGCACAGGTTAGCGAAAAAACAATACTCGTTATTGCTCCTGATGATACAGGAAACAGAGAGCTCCTTCCCCCTTCTACGCCTGTAATCTTACGGATCAATATTCATGGTATTATTGGCTCAAGAGATGTCAATGGAGAGACCATCAAAGCTCAGCTTCTCGACTCTAGAGAAGGGATGTTCAAACACGACCGCGTTAAAGCAGTCATTCTAGACATCAATAGCCCTGGGGGGCTTTCAACAGATGGCCAAATGATTTACCAACTTATTTTGGCTTACAAAGAAAAATACAAAGTTCCCGTTTATGCCTTTACCGATGGGCTCTGTGCATCTGCTGGGATGCTCATTGCATGTGCTGCTGATAAGATTTACACAAGCTCAACCGGGATTATTGGAAGTGTTGGGGTTAGGTTTGGCCCCGTCTTTAACTACTCTGGCATCATGGAAAAATATGGTGTATCACAGATTACCCTCACACGAGGTAAAGACAAAGATGCTCTCAACCCATTTAGACCACTTAGAGAAGATGAAGATATATCGCTACAGAGAATCATCGACTACGAGTATGATTTATTTGTGAACGACGTTGTGAAAAACCGCCCAAGAATCACAAGAGAAAATCTTATCAATGAGTATGGAGCGCAGGTCTTCTCTCCTCCGATGGCAGAAGAACTCGGTTTTGTCGACGTCAGTGGCAGCACTTATGAAGACACTTTAGTCGAACTTCGCAAAGCAGCAGAAATCCCCGATGATCAGAAATACCAAGTGATAGAGCTTAGAGTGGTGCACCCCGTGCTTTCCGAGCTGATCGAAGGGCAGCAAAAGCTACTGTCGGGTAAAATCCAACATGAACTCTCCCTTCCAGGTGACCTTCCGGCAGAGTTTGCAGGGAAAATTCTCTATCTCTACTCGCCAACTTTGGATTTAATGGAGTGCTCTAGCGTACCGACAAAATGAAGAAGCTGTTTCTACTCGATGCAGTCATGTACCTTTTCCGATCGTACTATGCGATCCGGAAGATGACAAACAAGAAGGGGACCTCAACAAATGCCCTCTACGGCTTTATCCGCTCGGTTCAGAAAGTCATCGCAGATTTTTCCCCTGATCATCTGATTGCAGTTTTTGATGGCCCCAATAATAAAGAGGCGCGAACAGCAATTTATAAAGAGTATAAAGCACATCGGGAAGGAATGCCTGAAGACCTTGTCCCCCAATTGGACCTCGCAATTGAGTACTGCAAAGATGCCGGCATCCCCTGCATCGTACAGCCTGGAGTCGAAGCAGATGACATGATTGGCTCAATGGCTAAATGGGCAGAATCACAAGGGAGTACTGTTTACATCTGCTCTAGCGATAAAGACCTCTGTCAACTCGTTTCGGATAAAGTCTTTCTCCTAAGCACCCACAAAGACAACCTCCTCATCGATAGGGAAAAAGTAGAGGAAATCCATGGCGTCAAGCCTGAGCAAATTGTCGACTACCTCGGCATTATGGGAGATAAATCGGATAACATCCCTGGGATTCCAGGCTTCGGCCCAAAAACAGCCAGCACCCTTCTTAAAGAGCATGGGACTCTTGAAAACTTGATTGCACATCTCGACGATCTTAAAAATCAAAGCCAAGCCACAAAAATCCGCGACCACATTGATGATGCGCGCATGAGCAGGCAGCTCGCCCAAATCATCCTAGATGTTCCCTTTCCTAAAGACTCCAATTTTTTTGCGCTCAAAGCCCCCAATCAAGAAAAGCTCAAAACTCTCTACCAAGAGATGAACTTCTCAACACTCCTAAAAGAGCTCTCTCCGGAGACTCGGGAAGAGAAAAGTGATGAAAACGTCGACTATCACATTGTAGATTCAGAAAAGGAGTTGCTTGCGCTGATTGAAGAGCTTAAAAAATCCCCTGAGCTCTGCATCGATACAGAAACCACCTCGTTACACCCAATGGCGGCAAGACTCGTTGGAGTTGGAATTGCCAATCAAAGTAAGAAAGCGTGGTATATCCCAACAAATGGGATGCTCGGCCTGGAAAACGCGCTGAAACACCTCAAGCCACTCTTAGAAAATCAAGCGATTGCATACTTTGGTCACAACCTCAAATACGATATTCATGTACTCAAAAACCATGGGATAAAAATTTCCAATATTGGCTTTGATACCATCCTTGCATCCTACCTTTTGCACCCCGAAAACAACCGACATGGACTCGATACACTTGCACTTGAAAAGTTTGGCAAAGTAAAAACTCCCATCAAAGAGCTCATCGGATCTGGGAAAAAAGAAAAAACGATGGATGAAGTGCCGATTGAACAGGTTGGCCCTTATTGCTGCGAAGATGTCGATTATACCTATCGACTGAAGGAGCTATTTTCAAAAGAGCTCAAAGAGCAAAACCTCGACAAAATCTTCTGTGAAATTGAGCTCCCTCTCATCCCTGTCCTCGCTGATATGGAGCGCTACGGAATGTATGTCGACAAAGAAAAGCTCCTGGAAATGTCAAAAGCATTGTCGCATTCTATCGGCTTAGTTGAAAAAGAGATCTACAAACTCGCCGGCACCGAATTCAATATCAAATCGCCCAAACAACTAGCAGAAGTCCTCTTCGATCAGCTCATGATTCCCCCTCCAAAAGGGAAGCGGAGCACGCGCGCTGAAGTCTTAGAAGAGCTCAGCAAAAATACGCCAATCGCAAGCAAGATTATTGAGTTCCGTACTTTGGAAAAGTTGCGCTCGACCTATGTCGATGCCCTGCCCACCCAAGTATGCAAGGAGACTCATCGTATCCACTGCTCTTTTATGCAGTCTGTTACTGCAACAGGGCGCCTTTCCTGCCAAAACCCCAACTTGCAAAATATCCCCATCCGCACCGAAGCAGGAAGGAAAATTAGGAGCGCCTTCCAGCCAGAAAAAAAGGGCTGGTCCTACCTTTCTGCAGACTACTCACAAATTGAACTCAGGCTCCTTGCGCATTTAAGTCAGGAAAAAGAGCTCATTGATGCCTTTAAGCATAACAAAGATATCCATGCGTCTACAGCGAGCGCTGTTTTTGGCGTTCCCCTTGAAGCGGTCACTCGAGAGATGCGATCACAAGCAAAAGCTGTTAACTTTGGAATCATTTATGGCCAGCAAGCTTTTGGCCTTTCGCAGATACTTGGAATGGATGTGAAAATAGCTGCTGACTTTATTCGCGCCTACTTTGAAACCTATCCAGGAGTGAAGGGCTTTCTCGAGGAGTGCAAAGAGAAAGCGCGTAAAAGTGGCGCGGCGATCACAATGTTTGGTCGTAAACGTCCTATCCCAGAAATAAATAGCTCAAATGGAATGATCCGCTCCGCTGCAGAGAGGCTAGCCGTCAATACACCCCTCCAAGGCAGTCAAGCCGACATCATCAAAAAAGCGATGATCCAAATAGATCACGCCATTAAAAAGCAAAATCTTGGACACATGATCCTACAAATTCACGATGAGCTCCTCTTTGAGCTCCCTGACGAGCATCTTAAAGCCCTTGAGAAAACTGTCACCGATATCATGGAAAATATTGTTAACTTGGAGGTCCCCTTAACGGTAAATATTGCCGTTGGCAAAAATTGGGGCGAATGCTAAAATTGAAGAAAATAGCAATAACTGGCGGCATTGGATCAGGAAAATCAACAGTTTGCCGCATTCTAAAAGCGCATGGAGCTTACCAAGTCAATTCTGATGCGATAGTGCATCAACTACTATCCCAAGACAAAAGTTGTATCCAACAAATCATTCAAATTTTAGGCACTGCTGTCCTGGTAGATGGAAAAATTGATAGAAAAAAAATCGCGCATGTCGTTTTTGAAGATCGCGAAAAGCTAAATAGGCTAGAAAACATTCTCCACTCTCGATTGCTTGAAGAAGTGGATAAAGAATATGCAAAAGCTCTTAGCATGCCAAAACATCTTGCATTTGTCGTGGAAATGCCACTTATCCAAGAAATTGGCAAAACAGAGGGGTTTGACTTGATTGTCGCTGTCATTTGCTCCGACGAGCAAGCGAAAGTTCGCGCAAAGAGAACAGGCCTTTTCGAAAACGACTTTGAAAAGCGTATGGCAAGACAATGGTCAACGAGCAAAAAAGCGAAACAAGCAGATTATATAATTGTGAACAACCAATCGATAGAAAATCTCGAGCAAGAAGTCCAAAAACTGATTGCCCACATAACAACCAATGAGGAGAACGATCTTTCATGAAAGAGAAAGAAAGCGGAACAAAAGAAATTGTAGAGCAAGCTCCCCCCTTAACTAAGCCTCCAGAAAAGCCCATCCGAGAGAAAAATAGTTCTGAACGGCAAGGTCACGATAAGTCAAAGCAAAAAAAACCGATGACAATCACCAAGATTGCAGACTTGCAACGGATGAACATCGACCAGTTGATTCAGTACGCAACGAATTTGGGCCTCGAAAACCTTAGCGCCATGACAAAGTCTCAGGTAGTCTTTGCTGTCGTGAAGCATAAATCGATGCAGCACGATGAGATTCTCGTCGGTGAAGGTGTGCTAGAGATTTTGCCCGATGGATTTGGATTTTTACGCTCTCCCAACTACAACTACCTCCCTTCTGCAGAGGATATTTACGTTTCCCCTGCACAAATCCGCCGCTTCGACCTCAAGAAAGGGGACACCGTATACGGAACAATTCGTTCCCCTAAAGAAAAAGAAAAGTATTTTGCCCTTCTAAAAGTTGACCGTATTAACAATAAGCCCCCAGAAAAAGCGAAAGAGCGGATCTTCTTTGGAAACCTCACGCCTCTATTCCCTTCAGAAAGACTCGTGATGGAGACTGAAAAAGAGAAACTGCCTACTCGTGTTTTAGACCTAAGTGCCCCGATCGGCAAAGGACAAAGAGCTTTGATTGTTGCCCCACCAAAAACAGGGAAAACAGTCCTAATGCAAAATATTGCTAACTCAATCGCTAGAAACCACCCTGAAGTGATCCTCATCGTCCTATTGATTGATGAGCGCCCGGAAGAGGTAACAGACATGCAGCGTATGGTCAAGGGAGAAGTAGTCTCCTCAACATTTGATGAGCCTCCAGAAAGGCATATTCAGGTTGCAGAAATGGTCATGGAAAAAGCACGTTCACTTGTAGAGTATGGACACGATGTCGTGATCTTGCTCGACTCCATCACCCGTTTAGCGCGCGCTTACAACACCGTTCAGCCCCACTCAGGTAAAATCCTAACTGGTGGAATGGATGCACACTCTCTACACAAACCCAAACGGTTCTTCGGTTCAGCGAGAAACGTAGAGCATGGTGGGTCTCTGACGATCATTGCAACTGCACTGACTGAAACAGGATCTCGAATGGACGAGGTGATCTTTGAGGAATTTAAAGGCACGGGGAATATGGAACTCGTTCTCGATCGCCGTCTTGCAGATCGGCGTATTTTCCCTGCAATCGATGTTGTAAAAAGTGGAACCCGAAAAGAAGAACTCCTTTACCATCCAGAAGAGCTTGAAAAAATCTTCTTACTAAGGCAAATTCTCGCAGATCTCACACCATTGGATGCGATGAACTTATTGCTCGGTAGGCTGAAAAAAACCAATTCAAATGCTGAGTTCCTCCTTTCGATGAAAAGGTAGTTTTGCAAAGACATTAGATAAATCAGTTTGATTTATTTACGAGGTTTTTTAGGATCCAGAATATGGGGTGGATCAATTAGGAAAGATAATATTGGATAATAGCCATAATAAAAATGTACTCATCATTACCCTCACTGGAGGAAGAGGTCACCTCGAAGCTGCAGAAGTAAAAGCAGATAAATTGCGGGCTCAAGACCCGAGCACCTCAATTACCCAAATTGATATCTTTCTCGATTGCTTTGGAGTTGTTGGACGCTTTTTTGCACTCCTTTGGGACTTTTCTCAAAGAAAGGGATTTGCGCGAGTTCAGGACTTCTTTACCTGGGCCATTCCTTTTGCAGACATGTTGTTCTTCCCTTTTATTTTTTCGCGGATCCTTTACACCTTGGTGAATAAAAAGATTGATCGCATCATCGATACCCAAAACATCGGAACATCAGCAATCGTGCAAGCCATCCACTGGGCGAGAAAAATCACAAAAAAACCTCTCATTCTTGAAAAAGTCCTGACTGAGCTCCCCACCGAGCAAGCCTGCCATTTCTTCAGGCCTATTAAAAAGCTCTCAAAAAAACATCGCTCCATGGTCCAACTGATGAGCACCACGCCACTCACTCGAAAAAACCAAACGAACGAAGACTTCTGGCTAGAAACCTGTGGACTCACCTCTTCAAGTATCAAGGCTGAAGGGTTTCCCCTCCGCCCCCACTTTTCCAAGTTCATGGATACACCTGTGTCGTCAAGCGAGCCCCTAGATCTCGAAATTGCTCTCCACTCGAAAGGGGAAAAAGAGCTCATTACAAACACCATCGCAAAAGGGAGCCTTGAGCCCTCAGTACGAGATCGAACCATCCTTATCCGCATTGAACCAACCGATGTCGTCTCGACCATCTTACTCGGTAGTCAACCCACTGAGTTCGCTACTCTAGGTTATGCTCGCGCCTATATCGAGGCAATGCGACAGCATAAACCCCGAGAGCGCCACCTCCTCTTTGTGTTCTGCAACCACCACTTTGACCATCGCCACACCTTGCTAAAGCGGATGCACGACATGGTACAAAAAACAAAGAACTACCCCTCAAAGATCACCATCATCCCCATGTGCTTTCAAGAAGCATCTTTCCTAGCCCCCCTCTATTCACGCAGTCAGGCGACCTTCACCCGTTCGGGGGGTCTCACATCAATGGAACTACTATCTGTTGCTAAGGGGCAGATCTGGATCCATACCGAGTCGCGCCACGACCATACCGATCAAGAGAAACATGGATTTGGCATGCCCTGCTGGGAGTGGGGAAATGCCACTTATCTCAAGGAAAAAAAGGGGGCAAAACTCATTACCCCAGACTCCTTCCTCACCTCATGTAAATCTTTTTTTACTGAACCGAGTCATGCTGAGCAGCAATCCTGCTCAGTTTAAAGATTCTTTTTTATATCGTTATTGTTAAATACTTTATTCTTTAGTCTAATAATGCCTCATTCCTTATAATCAAGCCGAAAATTAACAGCATCAAAGGGGAAAATCACGTGTCGAATCCTATCTCTTTAAACTTCAATGCGCTAAGGGAAGTTTCTCTTGCCTATGGCGGAGCTATAATCACCCACTATATTAGCAGCAGTCGTTTCAACACCCCTGGAGAATCCTATGTATCGCGTATCGTCAAAGGAGTGATACCTATTGCCCTCTACTCATTAGGACTCCGATACCTCCAGTCAGCAAAATTTACACGTGGACTGCTAGGGCGTGCTCTTCCCCTATCTGATCTAGCCACCCCAGCTCTTATTATTGGCACTGTTAAGATTACTCTTTACACAATAACTAAGTGGATAGCACAAGACCGCTTGCATGCTCAGCCAAATCAAAGCTCTTTCATCCGTGACCTTTGGATCGATTACCTTCCACGCCCCACCCTACTTGATGTCCTACCTGAACTTCTAAACACCTCAAAAAACTTTCAACCAAACATGAAAAAGATCGTGGAGAAATGTTTCAAAGATCAGACCGAGGCAAAGATGACAAAGCTATCTAACGAGCAAATCAAGAATCTATTCGACAGCCTTCCTGCAGATACAGAGCATCAACTACTCGTCGACCTCCTCACAGCGTTTGAAAATTCGAAGCAACGCATCCCCCTTGCGTCCTTTACTCCTATTCAAGTCAAAGTTCTAAGTGAAAATAAATCAGCCGAGTTCAAAAATGTTATAGATCACGCAGAAACAACTGAAAATGAAATTTTAACGATGTGTAAACTGCCTGATATAAAAACAAACATCTTATCATTAATTAATGTGGAGAGAAATGCAAGAGTCAACGAAGCACTGATAATGCAAGCGAAGAAAAAGCGGCTAGACACGCTTAAAGCCAATCCTGAAGATGAGGCAAAAAAAACTGATTTCCTTCAAAATCATGCAGAGCTTCTATTCTACCTCTCGGAAGAGCAGCTCTCACATGTCATTCGAAAGACCTCTGAAAAAGACCTCTATAACCATTTGATCAACCCCCTACTTTTTGGGCGGTTTGATCCTCAAGATCCAGAAGATGGGACAGCGAGAAAAGCAGAGAGCACAGACAATCCCCTGGGACCCAAAACATTTGACCCACCAGAAACAGTTCTCAAATTCCTCTACAAAAAATTCTTAAGAAGAACATCTGTCATTGTCAGTGGATGTGAATCCGTAGAAGCTAAGAAAAAGTGGAATGAGTGGCAAAAAATTGCAAGAGATCAACTTCCATCTGATGCTGAGAAGAGCTCTTCCTCTAGTGAGAATGACGATGAATAAGCTCTTTGAGTAAAAGTTCCCATTCGTGAGAAGAAATGTATTGGTTCACCATTTGGGTGGGAACGCCTAGTGTCTGGCAGAATCCTGGGACGTATTGATATAAGTTGTTGTGATGCTTTTCATGGTGCATCCGATCTCCAAATCCATGGACAAACTTGCTCCACACCATTGAGCTCCCTTCAATGTCGTGATGCAATTTTTTGCGCAGCTTAGGCTGGGAAAGAACATACCCAATAAAGCGCAAAGGGTGCACAGGGCGCACTTCATCACCAAGGCGGTTTGCTTTTCCCGAGTGTCGCATGAGCTTGTACCATGGCATGCTTAAATAATGAATCAACTGATCGATATTCCGGCAGTCACTTGCTGTGAGCCGTAAGGAGTGAAATAGGTGCAGATTTGTCTCTTGATGGCTGACAGGCTGTGGTTCATGAGAGATCTCTTTTGAAAGATTTGGCAAACTCGTGAGAAATGTGAAGAAATGGTGTTTGCTCGCTTCCATGTTGGCATAAGTCAATGCTTCTATCTTTTCAATTTCAGTCTCATCGCACTCCTTTTGAAGCATCTCAAGGTACACTTTTTTAGCGCGCAAAAAAGTTGCTTCACCTACTCCTGAACCAAGTATCTTCTTTCCATAGCTGTCAAAACTATTCAAAAAAAGCAGCAACCTTTTTGTCTCACCAGAGAGTTCAAAATACCCCACCTCTTCTTGAAATAAAGAGATCCCTGTCTTTAAGTTATCGGGCATTCCGACATAAATTGAGTGAAACAAGAGGTCTGTTGCACATACCTCGTCCTCATTTCCTACAAGCGTCCCCATATGAAAACGCACTTTTGCACTTTGACCATTTTCTGATCGATCAACGGCAAAATAGTGTGCATCTAACCTAGTCATCGCGCTGAGAAAAAGTAAGCTAACGAGCAAAAAACGTGTCATTGTATGTCCTCAAAAATTTTCAAAAATGTTATTACATTGGGTGAATTTGATCAATCGCCTATTAAATTCCCCGCTCTGATATAGGTAAATGGAGACGCTAAAACAACTTTACCCCCTTTTCTTTAAGCCAGCCTATAAAGACTACCTATGGGGCGGCGACCAAATCATTCGCTACTTTGAACGCGAAGCTCCCGAAGGCATTTATGCGGAGTCATGGGAGGTCTCTGACCGAAAGGAAGGGATGAGTATTGTATCAAACGGGCCACTCTCAGGTCTCTCTCTCGAGCAGCTCATTGCAAAGTACCCTAAAGATGTTCTTGGAAGCCAAGCACAGCTCGAGCACTTTCCACTACTCATCAAGTTAATCGATGCAAAACAAACCTTAAGTGTCCAGGTGCACCCCAATGATAAAACTGCAAAGCAGTATGGTGGGGAGGCAAAAACGGAAGCGTGGTATGTGATCGCAGCCGAAGAGGGTGCAAAAGTCTATGCGGGTTTTAAAAAAGGGGTGTCTAAAGAAGTGATCCAAGAGAAGCTCACCTCATCCCAGATCGTTGATGTAATGCAACACATCCCCGTAAAATCGGGAGAGATGATCTTCATTCCTGGGGGCAGGCTCCATGCGATTGGCGCGGGCTGTTTAATCTTTGAAGTGCAACAAAACTCAAACACGACCTATCGGGTCTATGACTGGGGTCGGGGAAGAGAGCTCCATTTAAAAGAAGCATCCAAGGTGCTCAACTGGGATGATGATCAAAACGCTGCGATTGAAGCAGACAGCGAAGGCATACTTTTACAAACACCCTATTTTCAAATCGATAAGTGGGAAATCAACCACTCACAATCTTTCGATGTCGCGTCGCATGGTTGTGTCGTTCTATTTTTGCTTTCTGGAAAGGGAAGCATCCACCATGCCTATGGAAAGGATGAGTGGAAAAAAGGAAGCTCTTGTCTCATTCCTGCAGAGTGCGGCGAAATCATGATTGAGGTCGAAGAAGGACCACTGAGTATTCTAAAGATATCCCCCTAGACCTGCTAGTACAACAACAGTCCCACAAAAGCAACTTTCTTAAGCAGGCCCAATATCGATTTCGATTAGATCCATAATTCTCTCATGATATACACTTATCCATAGCGACATATACCGTTTGTTGGAAGAAAAAAATGAGTCGATTCGACATCGCAAAGAGGATTATTGAGAGGTTAACAGAAGCAGGGTTTACTGCACTGTTTGCTGGAGGATGGGTACGCGACTTTCTTTTAGACCACCCTTCTGATGATATCGATATCGCCACCAATGCAATGGTTGATGATATTGAGCGCCTTTTCCCGAAAACTATCCCCGTCGGAATCAACTTTGGAATCATTATCATCGTAGAGGAAGGGCATCAGTTTGAAACAGCAACCTTCCGCAAGGAAGAAGGGTATAAAGATGGAAGAAGGCCAACAAAGGTTGAAAAAGCATCCGTTGAAGAAGACGCTAAAAGACGGGATTTCACAATCAATGGAATGTTTTATGACCCCATCAATAACCAAATCCTCGACTATGTTGAAGGGAAAGAGGATCTCGAGAAAGGGATCATTCGGGCAATCGGAAATGCCCATGAGCGCTTTATAGAAGATCGGCTGAGAATGATCCGCGCTGTCCGCTATGCGAGTCGCTTTAAGTTTTCAATAGAAGAAGAAACGCTAAAAGCGATTCTCGATCATTCGCACACCTTATTTCCCGCCGTTGCACGCGAAAGGATTTGGAACGAGTTCAAAAAGATGGCCAGTTATGCCCATTTTGATACGGCGCTGATCACTCTGCACCTTTTGAACCTTCTCCCTGTCATCTTCCCAAGCCTGATGAATGTAGAGACAGAGGAAATCGAAAAGCGCGTGGCTCGTATTCCAGAGTTCCCAGAAGATGCGCCTGTGATCGCAAAACTTTTAGAGCTCTTCCCAGAAGCGTCCTTAGAAGACAAACTTGAGCTTTGCGATGCTCTAAAACTTTCCAACAGCGACAGAGATTTTATCACATATTATCACGAATCTTTTATCACTTTGATTGCTAGCAAAAATAGAGAAAGAGAGCTCTGGAACTGGGCTCATCTCTATGCTCACCCCCTATTTCCGATGACGTTAAAAGTCTTGGCAATCCACCTGCCGCTCGACGAAAGGCAAGCCTTCTTGCAAGAACATCACATGCGAGAAAAAGCGTTAGAAGTAGCGATTGGAAACATCCAAAATAAAACACCTATCCTCAACTCAGCTCACCTAAGGGAAGCAGGGATAGAAAATGGGATTGCGATGGGAAAGCTCCTGAAAGAAGGGGAGCGCATCGCAATTAATGAAAGCATCTCAGACCCAAAAGCGATCGTTGCAAAGTTAAAAAAGACAGCGCTCTGGCCCTAGCACTTGATTACAACGGCTGTGAGATCATCGTGCTGTGCCACACCCTGACTAAATGTAAAGACAGCATCAACCACCCGCTGAACTGTGCTATTTGCGTCTAACTCCTGCGTACCATTCAGCACTTCAATCAATCTATCTTCGCCAAACATTTCCATGGAAGCATTATGCGCTTCAACAATTCCATCGGTGTAGAGAAAGAGTTTATCGCCCCTCTCAAGAGTGGTTCGTTTCACTTCCGCTTTTTCAAAAGGAAGCACTCCCATTGCCATCCCAGAAGTCGAAAGTCGCTCCCACGATCCATTTTTTCTCTGAAGTAAAGCGGGACAATGACCACAATTTGAATAGGTAAGTTCTCCAGAATTGGGATCAAAAAAAGCAATCCATGCAGTCACAAAGATTCCAGAGTCCCCTGTATCTGCACAGAAGAGATTATTCGATTTTACAATGACTGGATCGAGATCAGAATAGTCCCTTCCAAAACTCCGAAGCATACTCCGTAAGCTCAGCGAGTATAAGCATGCAGAAATCCCTTTCCCCGAGGTATCTGCAATAGAGAGCAAGAGCTTTTCATTTTGCTGCAAAAAGTCATAAAAATCTCCACCCACCTCTTTTGCTGAAACAAAATGTGCCCCAATATCCAATCCTGGATAAGTCGGAAGCTCTCTCGGCAATATGGAACTTTGAACCTCTTGGCCTAATATGAGCTCCCGCTTCAATGCCCCCTTTTCTCCCCTCTCTTTTTCAGCAACTTTCATTTGCTTCACTAGGGAAGATACAGTCTCATTAAAAATTTCCCCTAATACATTGATTTCAAAACCTACGCGATCACTTTTGTAGCGCTTCTGTAAATCCCCCTCTGCGACCCCTTGCATGACACTGCAGAGCTGCTTCATTGGCTTAACAAGTCGAGAAATCATAAAGAGCGCTGCGATCATACCGACAAATAGAATGACTCCCATGAGAATCACAATTTTTATGATAAAGTAGGGAAGGTCATCAACCCCATGGTGAAAGCGATTAGAAACTAAAAGGGAAAAGTTCGCCAATGGAACCTTACGTATCACTCCTGAATACTCAATTCTACTCGACTCAAAAACTAGATGCTTTTCTTTGGCTGCAAACTCAAGTGTGTGATCTTGCAGCTCAGGGTCGGAAGAAAAAAGCACCTGATTCGAATCGCTTAACAAAGAAATATCCAAATGGTGGGAGTCAAACTTGAGAAGCTGCTTAAGCTGTGATAAGGAAAAGATACATCCCCACATTCCTAACTCGCCTTTGCTCTTAGCAAATAGCGTAAAAGCCTGCTCTCCACCTGCTAATTTCATAGCTTGAAGAGGATATCCCTGTTTTACAAGCGGGTTAAAATCTTGCTTGAGCAGCTTTTCTTCCGACGAGTACTGGCATACATAACCGTCAGCGCTCTTTTGAAGATAAAAGAGTGCTGAAGCACGCATTTCTTGAGAAAGCTTTTCCAGCGAAAGCGAAGTCAGGCGACTTTCCTCAAAAAAATGGTCGATCAACCTAAGTTGATCCTGCTTATCACCAATTGCCTGTTCTAACGAGTGCTGAGAAAAATCAGCAAATAAGGTGAGACGCCTTTGTGAATCTTTTTTTTGAATTTGAGACTCATCAAAGTATAAAAAACAAACTAGTATCAGGAGAGGGACACCCAGAAATAGAGCGGCAATCACGAGAGTGCGAGAGACAAGAGAACTTCTCAATCCATATGCATCAAAGGGTCTTTTCATGCTATCATGCGAGGGTAAGTGTTAATCGAGTTATAATTTTATGTTACCAAAAGAGATTACCAGCCTGCAACATCCTCTTGTCAAACACCTGGTAAAATTGCGAAAAGAACGAAAAGTTAGGTGGGAGGAAAACTCCGTTGTGATCTTCGGCGAAAAAACCGTTCGGGAGAGAAAAAGGGTCAAACGCCTCTTCATTGCAAGAGGAGTGAGCCCTCCTAACGCTTTGATCTACGACGAAATTTTTTCTGTGACTTTGGAAATCATGAGCAAAATTTCAGGTCATCCTAAGCCAGAACCATTTGCAGCTGAGCTCCCAATGCCCCAACCTGCTCGCTTAAAAGGGAAAGAGAAACTTCTAGCGCTTGAAGGAGTTCAGGACCCAGGAAATATAGGAACACTCACCCGAACAGCACTTGCCCTGGGCTTTGAAGGGCTCTTTCTTTTTGCAAACTGCGCCGATCCATTCAATGACAAGGCGCTGAGTGCTGCAAGAGGTGCCACTTTCTCCCTGCCCTATCAAACTGGCACTGCCAAGGAGTTTTGGCAATGGGTTAAAGAGGAAAAGCTATCCCCTTACGTTGGGCATATTGATGGGCAACCCCTCCGCTTAGCCCAGTTTCAAAAGCCCCTTGTCCTCATCCTTGGCAATGAAACACATGGTCCCACAGAGCTGACAAAGGCACAAGGGCAGTGCATCACAATTCCCACACATGATGCGACGGACTCCTTGAACGTCGCAATTGCAGGAGGTATTCTTATGTATCAAATTAACGAGCGCCTAGCCCATGTCTAATCGGGATGAACACTTAGATTACGAAGAAAACTTCTTTTCTAAAGGGAAAAGAGAAAGTAGGAAAGAGCGTAAACACTCGCAGAACAAGGACCGCTCAAAATATAAAAAAACCGACAGAGAAAAACAAAAAGAAACCCCTACCATTCAAGGTGGACAAAAAAAAGGACGCGTTCTTTCGCTTTCTCCGCAAGCGATAACGGTGGCTGATCGAGAACAAACCTACATTTGTACTCTTAAAGGAGTGTTAAAAAAAGAGAAAACAAAGCAAAAAAATCTCATCGTTGTTGGAGATTGGGTCCAGTTTGACTCGATTAATGCAGACCAAGGGGTCATCACTCACGTAGAGAAGCGAAAATCTTTTTTGGCGAGATCAGACAATCTCCGACGCAGGAAAGAACAACTCCTTGCAGTCAACATTGACCAAGTCTTTATCGTCATGTCTGTCATGGCACCAAAGTTTAAGCCTCTACTAATTGACCGTTATGTCATTGCTGCTAGACGAGGGAATATTGAGCCCATCGTCGTGGTCAATAAAATGGACTTCTTCACGACCCCCCCCGAAAATACTCACGAACATGAAGTAGAAGAGGAAAAAGCTCTTCTCCTGGAATTTCTAAATGCCTACAAAGCGCTAAACATTCCTGTCTTATGCGTCAGCTGTATCACAAAAGAAAATTTAGAAACATTGAAGCAAAAAATGGCTCACACCACCTCCGTCTTTTCTGGTCAATCGGGAGTAGGTAAATCTTCACTGATTAATGCCGTCATCGGCAGCTCCCTTCCAACAGGTGATGTCGTCAGTAAAACACGAAAAGGTTCGCATACAACAACAGGAGCCTCTCTGATTCCAATTCACGAGAGTGGCTTCTGTGTCGATACACCCGGGATTAGAAGCTTTGCAATTTGGGATCTTTCACCTGAAGAGATTACCGCGCACTTCACAGACTTTTCTCCTTACAATCAGCACTGCAAGTTTCCAAACTGCACACATCGACATGAACCTAACTGCGCAGTCAAAGAAGCTGTCGATGATGGGAAGATTTCCCCCCTGCGTTACCGCTCCTACCTCACGCTAATGGAGAACAAACCTTTAGAGGAATGGGAATAATCTCGTCTTTTTCTTTCTCTTTTGGTAACATACATACCCATGAGTATGATAAAGCTAGTTTTCATCCCTTTTCTCTTGTGGTGTGCACTCGGATCCGCATCGAGTGTGAATCAATTCTTCGAAGCCCACGATAAAACCCACAACTGTAACGAGCTTGTTAGGCTCGATGGAAAAGCCCTTATTGCTAATAGTTACAAAGAGTTAGCAAAGACTGGCGAAGAGATTTTAAAAAACCCATCGCTTACCGAGAAAGAAAAGGCAAAACTTCACGTTCGTCTATCGAGTATCTATTGCTACTTGGGCAAATATGAAAAAGCAAAAGATCATGCCCTTGAAGGAAAAGAAATCGCGAAAGAAGCATCCCTCCAAAAACTTTTAGCGAGAAATACCTCACTCCTATCAGCCTCATATCGAGGACTTGCGATCGAAGCTTCAACCCCAGAAGAGATGCGTACACTTTTCGATCTTGCAAAACAAACTGGAGAAGAAGCCCTGGAAATTGCGAATCAAATTCTGGACCATCCCTACCTCAAAGCAAAAGTACTTTCAGTTGTAGCTACAGCATACAGTGATGATCCCCAAGCAGATACAAGAAAAGCTATCGAGTACTTTCAAAAAGCCCTCCCTTTTTTTGAAGAAAACTCCCCCGATCAACACCGCACACTCATTCGGATTGCAAGGGCACAGCTCCGATTAAAGGAATACAATCGAGCTTGGAAAACACTCTCTCCTCTTTTTAGTCGTCCCCTTGTAAAGCGTATTCGAATCCAACTCGATATCGTATGTGCCGAAATTTGCATGAAAGAAAACAACATGCAGCAAGCGATGATTTATGCAAAAAACGCTCTCTCTCGTGCAGAAAAAATGAATCTTACTGCGGATGTTAAGCTCCTGCGTGGGTGGCTTGTTGAAATTGAAGAAAAACGATCCAAAAAAATCACTTGATAGAGTAAAAAAGAAATAAATCGAGTGAACCCATGACAAAGATCGCAAAAATTCATGCGAGAGAAATTCTCGACTCCCGTGGCAACCCCACCATTGAAGTCGCTGTGCACACTGAGTGTGGAGCTGTGGGACACGCTGCTGTGCCGTCAGGAGCCTCTACAGGAGAACATGAAGCCATAGAACTTAGAGACGGGGACAAAAGCCGTTACAGCGGGAAAGGAGTGCTTCAAGCGATAGAAAATGTAAATGGCCCTCTAGCCGACCTTCTAAAAGGGAAAAAGATCACAGCCCAAGAAGAGATCGACCGAGCAATGATTGAGGCAGATGGAACAGAAAATAAAAGTGTTCTAGGTGCCAATGCAATTTTAGGGGTGTCTCTTGCCGTAGCGCGAGCTGCCGCTTCCGCAGAAAACCTCCCCCTTTATCACTACCTCCTACAAAGCTCTCCGATGGTCATGCCCATACCCATGATGAACATCATCAATGGCGGCGCCCATGCAGATAATGGTCTCGATTTCCAAGAATTTATGATTTGCCCTGTGAATCCCCCCTCATTTGCTGAAGGTCTTCGCAAAGGAGCTGAGACATTTCATGCACTCAAAACACTCCTCAAAGCAAAAAAGCAAATCACTGCTGTGGGAGATGAAGGGGGCTTTGCGCCAAACCTCAGGTCAGATGATGAAGCTCTCTCTTTGATCATGGAAGCAATTGAGCACGCTGGATACCACCCTGGCGAAGAGATTTCGATTGCCCTCGATTGCGCTGCATCTGAGTTTTACGACAAGAAAACAGGCACATACCGCGAGAAGAAAAAAGAGCAGGCCAGATCTACATTTGCCATCCGCACAGCAGAAGAGCAAGTCGACTATTTAAAAACCTTAAGCGCAAAATACCCCATCATCAGTATTGAAGATGGCTTAGACGAAAATGATTGGGAAGGGTGGCAGTTAATGACAAAAGAATTGGGGCAAACACTCCAGCTCGTTGGAGATGACATCTTTGTCACTCAGTCCAAGTTTTTGCAGAAAGGGATCGACCTTAATGTCGGCAACGCCGTTCTGATCAAGCTAAACCAAGTGGGCACGCTCACAGAAACCTTAGAAACCATTCAACTTGCCAAAAACAATGGTTATAAAACTGTGATCTCCCACCGTTCAGGGGAAACAGAAGACACCTTCATTGCAGATCTCAGCGTAGGAACTGCCGCAGGCCAAATCAAAACCGGTTCCCTCTCCCGCTCTGAGCGGACTGCCAAATACAACAGGCTCCTCGGTATCGAAGAAGAAATACAAAATAGTTTGCCGCTTTAAGGGGACTGTTGGGAAAGTCCATTCCCACACCTTTTGCGGTTTTTTTGGTAAAATCAAAATGTTTGCAAATCTCCTATACTTAGGTATATGTAGATTTTTAACTCTTTTGATTTTTCTCAAAAATCGCTGCAAAATCTGTAGAAAGCGACTTTCCCAA
>JASBRR010000008.1 GCA_030149435.1 Simkaniaceae bacterium | reverse complement strand
TTTTTTGGCAAAATCAAAATTTTTGCAAATCTCCTATACGTGAGGTTATGTAGATTTTCAACTCTTTCAATTTTTCTCAAAAAACGCCGCAAAATCTGCAAAGAGTGACTTTCGAGAGCAGTCCCTTAGGCCATTTAGTTGTGTGCTGTGGCAGGCTCTTCCTTAAGTCGATAGCCAACACCTCTAACTGTTTCAATCCAGTTGAAGTTAGGGCCAAGTTTTTTTCTGAGAGCTGCGATATGCACATCGATATTTCTATCTACAATAAATGCATCATCATTATGTACATCATCTAGGAGCTGGTTTCGCGTCAGAACTTTTCCTCGGTTGAGAAGGAGCCGTTTGAGAATACCAAACTCTGAAAGGGTAATGGTTACAGCTTGGTCTGCCTTTCGTAGAATATATCGATCGATGTCTAAAGAAAACTCCCCAAAGCGTGCAAGCTTCTTCGTTTTTTCATTTTCTTTTCCACGTCTTAAAATCGCTTTGATTCGAGATAGGAGAATTTTTGGTGAAAAGGGTTTGGAGACGTAGTCATCAGCTCCAAGTTCTAACCCTAGAATCACATCGAGCTCTTCATCTTTTGCACTGAGCATAATGACCGGGGTCGATTTAAGCTCTGGGTGGCTTTTGATTTTCCTGCAAACATCAAAGCCATTTTGTCCGGGTAACATCACATCGAGGATCACAAGGTCTGGGCGCTCTCGCTCTACAGCTCTAAAGCCATTTAAGCCATCGACTTCTACATGGAGCTTATAACCCGATACTTCCGCTTGAAGCTTAATTAGCGCGGCAATGTCTTCTTCATCTTCAATGAGTAATAGTCTTTTCTTTTGTGCCATTTTTCGCTCCTATTCATCCCCAATAGTCACTAGGGGATCTGTAACTCCTGGTCAACGACGATCATGTCATTCGACAAATTGTTGTGATGTTTAAGCTGTTCGACCGTCAGGCGATGGTCTCTAGCGATTTTCTCTAGTGAATCTCCAGAACGGACAACATATTTTTTTCCTTTCGGTGATGTAAGGGCGACTTGCTCTTCTTTGAGTTTTGAAGCGCTTTGAAGCACTTCATTTTGCATTTGTAGTGTTTTTTCAAATTGCGCAATTCTCTCTTTATACTGTGAAAGTGCGGTAGTTGTATCATTTGCATGTGTCGAAAGCTGTCGAATATCATTGATGATTTTTTCTTGCTTTTTTGAAAGCTGCTGCAACTTCTTCTCTAAGTTGAGGTTTTCTTCAACAATCGACTCAAGTTTAGCGAGGTTTTGTTCCGAAAACTCTTTCTTGAGCGCTGCAAGGACTTGCTCTTGTGCAATGAGCTTTCCTTCAAGCACATTGTGCTCAACTTCATAAGAATTTAGGTTGTGTTTGATATCTTCTAACTCGGTGCGCACTTTATGGAGGCTTAGTTCCATTTGGTGCTGCTCTGTTTTAGAAGAGGAGCTAAGCGATGTACACCCTACAAAAAGTGTAGGCAGTGCCAATAGGCAAACGCCGCTCAGAAAGTGAAGGCTCTTTTTTAGACTCATACCATGCTCTTAAGGGTTAATTGGGTTCGAAAATTTTAAATTCAGCTCGACGGTTTTTTGCCCAAGCTTCTTTAATGTTACGGTGATCAGCTGGCATTTCTTTTCCAAATGATATTGTGTAAATATGATTCGGGTTAATTCCCTTTTTAACGAGAAGATTGCGAATCATATTTGCGCGTCTTGTTCCTAGTGATAAATTGTAGGCTTCAGATGCGCGCTGATCGCAATGCCCAGCTATAAACAGGTAAAGCTTAGGATGTCTCTTCATGTAGTTTGCAATGCTATCAACAACATCATAGTACTTTTGATCCCTCAAAACATGCTCATCTGTATTAAAGTGAATTGTTTTGAAGAGCTTTGCAAGCTCAGCATTTGGACTTGAAAACTTATCGATGCTCGGAACGGGACTCCCTGCAGCGCCTGGGCTATTCTTAGGCTGGGGAATGCTTGTGTCAGCAAACTGCGCTTTTAAATCTTCATCCTTAAGGACGACAAACTCTTCCTCTATGGGGCCATTGAACTCGTCTGATGACTCAATCATTCGGGAGTCGACATCTTGGTTCCATAGGAGGCGACTCTTTCTATGAAGATAGCGCCCAACTGTCTTGGTATCTTCCCAAACAGCGCCAGATGAGTTGTGGCAACCAGTTGTAAAAACTGTGGAAATCAATATGAATAGTAGTAGGAATTGTTTCATTTTACCTCATCTCCCATGCTGGGTAGTGTTTTTTTCCATGTCCTTTTGTGATTTGTACTGCTTTTTTTTGCTTCAAGTTGATCAAAAAGAGCTCTGATGAAGCATCGTCAACAGTATTATAGACGAGGTGGAAGCTGTTTGGTGCCCAGCTGGGATTTTCTTTGTGTACCCTACTAAAGGTCAGCTGCATCTCATCCTTTGTAATGATGTCATATACCATAATTTGTCGAATTCCATCTACTTTAGCACTGTAAGCTAATTTTGTTCCATCAGGTGACCAAGCGGGACATGTATTTTCTCTATACTCATTAGTCAGGCGCTGAGGTTTTGGCATTTTTTCCATTCCAGGCACTGGAGTGTCTATGAGGTAGACGTGGGGAGTGCCATCTTTATCTGACACAAAAGCGATTTTTTTTCCGTCAGGGCTGAATGTAGGAGAGGCTTGCACTGAGTTTGGGTAGGAAAATACTCGAATGGGCTTGCTGAGAATACCATCATTTTGACTAACGGGTTGTACAAAAAGGTCAGCACGTCCACTGGCATCACTAATAAATGCAATCATGTTCCCTAGAGGAGACACTGTAGGCAAGAGTTGATTTCCCCTCAGTGAAACCCAGGGTGTCCCTTTGGGTTGATCAAAGGATGTGATATAGATTTTTGGTTGTCCCTGCACATAATTGACGTAGAGGAACTGACTTTTGCTTAGGGCGCTTGTTTTTGGGAAAAGTGCGGGGGAAATCGAGTAGCTCCCCTCTTGGGTGATTTGCCGTTTGTTTTCTCCGTCGTAGTCTGACTCCCAGATTTCAGATTTCCACGCAGTTTCTCCTTTAGATTCTTCAGGAACTTGGATGGCATAGAAAATACGAGAGGATGCAATCCCTTGTAGACCGGTTGCACTTTCATAAATTAAGTCGGCAATTTCATGCATCACGCGGCGATCAGAGGCTAATTTTCCCGAAATTAGGGGGCGCTTTGCTCTGTAAGACTGACCAGTTTTAGTCGAAAAGAGAGTAAAAAGAAGCTTGTCGTTTGTCACTTCAGTTTTGAGGATGTACTCAGCGTTTCTACGCTTCCAGAAATCTATTGCAAAAGGATTCGCACTTTGCAAAAGCTTATCCGCTTCCACACCTTGATTGAGCGTGAACATGGATCCGTTATTATTTAAGTCGAATACCAAGACTTTTCGAAGCTCTGTGAGGTATTCGTTACTATAAGGAGAGTCGAAGTTTTGAAATGAACCAATATAGATGTTTTCCAGCTCTCTCTTGGTAGATAAAGGGACAACAACTTCACGGTCATAGTGTTCTCCTACGAGCGTACTCGTAAAAAAAAGAAGGGCGAATAATAGCTTAGCTTTTCTCATTGCAAAATGTAAAAACGACAGTTTGTTCATAAAAATTTCCCCAGTCTCCTGTAAAACGTGGACATTGCACTAAAGGTAAGTGCATTTCTAAGTATTGTTGATTGGTCTTGCTTTCTGATGCAAGGATTTTCATTTTTTTTATCTCTCCTGATTTTAGCACAGTTAGCTCAAGACGTACACTCCCTTCTTCAGGAAGTTCAAGAGAGCGCTGTAAATGGTCGATCATGATTCCGAGATAATCTCCCCTGTCACTGCTTTTTTCTAAGGGAATTTCACTTTCAATCACCTCATCAACGTGGAGAGATTCAATGGCTACAGGAACAGCAAGTGACTTAGCGACCTTCTTAGTTTCCACCTTTTTTTGCGGCTGTTTCTGTTCAACTTTTTTCTCAGTTTTTTTTACCTCAAGCTTTTTCTTCACTTGTTTGGGAGCGGGCTTTGGCTTTTCGAGGGTTTGTATCTGAACCGCTTTTTTTTCCTTCTGCGGTGTGTAGGTTCTAACAACAATGGCGTGATTTTTCTTTACTTGATTCAGTTTTTTCCCAAACTCTGTAAAAACAAATACAAGGTGAGCAGTCACCACAATAAAAGTGATGACTCCTAGCTTAACATTGTGGAACTTGAGTCGATTAATCATTCTGGTGCTTTTAAAATGACATCCATTTCATCAAATCCAGCAGCTTCTAATGCAGTTTTGATGGTTTGATAGGTTTCAAAATAGGCTTTTCGATCGTGGTAAACTTGTGGGATCGCATGAGGAGATTTAACCTTCAAGTTTTTTAGTGTATTGAGCAGCTCTTTTTGCGAGATAGGTACTTTATTGATCGCAAAAGTGTTGTCTCCATAGACGTGTATTGCAATTCCCATATTTTCATCTAGCTTTGGGGGGGTCTTTTGCGTTTGCTTCCCTGGCGCTAGTTGGACTTTGTCGACATTTACTAAAGGGGCAATCAGAATAAACATGATGAGAACGACAAAAACGACATCGATCAGAGGAGTGAGATTCACCCCCTGGTCATCCTCTAAAGTCTCTTGATAGTGAGAAAGGCTTCTACGCATGGGGAATATCTACTTTCCTGTACTGAAGCTCAACGCTAGACAGAAGAAAATGGCTAAACTCATGCATATCTGTGACAAAGCGTCGACCTAAAGTTTTTAGATAACCGTGGGCGATCAGAGCGGGAATGGCGATCAATAGACCTAAAACTGTTGTCGTTAAGGCTGTCGAAAGGCCTCCTAAAATTGCTGTGTTCGAGGCGCTAAATCCCCCCGATTGCAATTCCCCAAATGTGATGAGAATCCCCCAAACAGTTCCTAAGAGCCCAAGAAAGGGAGCGAGTGTCACTGTTGTCGGAAGGATGAATAAGTTTTTTTCTAGAGCTT
Organism: Simkaniaceae bacterium; assembly: GCA_030149435.1. GTDB lineage: Bacteria > Chlamydiota > Chlamydiia > Chlamydiales > Simkaniaceae > JASBRR01. Next base: position 19,356 of record JASBRR010000008.1, on the reverse strand, counting down.
CTTGCTCTTTGATGATGGTCATTTCTAAGTGGGAGTCAATCATCTCCACATCAGACTGAGATAAGTAGTTAGCTGATGGAGCGTGCGCTTGTTCCAAAAAGAAATGATTTTTATCGAGAACTTCTTTGGTCTTTTCTCGGAGAACGCTAAGGAGAGAAGGGTAAGGGTGCGTATTTGTTTGAACTTTAAGGGGAATGTCTCCTGTCAAAAGGGAGCTTTTAAACTGACTGATGATTCTTTTTAGGCGCTCAGCATTCTTTTGCACTTGGCGCATGGTTTGAATTTTATAAATCAAAAAGATCCAACTCACCGAGGAGAGAGCAAAGAGGCCTAGAAAGATCAGTTTTCCGAAAAAGTCGGCTTGTGCAAATGCTTGAAAAAAGGTACCCATGGGCTAAATTTAATCGAGGAAAAACCTATTTGTCAAGGAACTGTCTCCTGTGATAGTCTTCATGGAATGTTTTTTGATTCCCATGCCCATCTCACCTCGGATGAACTCTATCCTAAACTTGGAGAAATCTTGCCGCGAGCAAAGCGTCTTCAGGTTGAGGGAATCGTCAATATTTGCACCGATCGCCCAACACTAGAGCGGGGGCTTGAGCTCGCCAAAACGACTCCCTGGATTTACAATGCGGGATCGACGACTCCCCACGATGTAGAAGCATTAGGAGAAAAAGAGTTTGGCCTCTTCGAAAAAGCTGCCAAAGAGGGCTCTCTTCATGCAGTTGGGGAAACGGGACTCGACTACCACTATTACAAAGGCTCACAGGAGACACAAAAAACTTTCTTAAAGCGCTATCTCGAGCTGGCACTGAGTACTGACCTTCCCGTCATTTTTCATTGCCGCGAGGCCTTTGATGACCTATTTGAAATGGCGGACTCCATGTATCAGAGTAAAAGGGCAATTCTTCATTGTTTTACAGGGAATATGAAAGAGGCAGAAGGTGTGCTCAAGCGGGGGTGGTTGCTCTCAATTAGTGGAATCGTCACCTTCAAGCGATCAACAGAGCTGCGTGAAATTGTAAAAGAGGTGCCGCTCGATCAGCTCCTCATCGAGACCGACGCCCCCTACTTAGCCCCCCAAAGCCATCGAGGGAAACTCAACGAGCCAAGCTATATTTCAGAAACGGCCCAGTGCATTGCAGACGAAAAGGGCATCCCCATCGAACAAGTCGCAAAAGCAACAGCTCAAAACATCAAGACTTTTTTACGTCTTTCAAACTGACACCAACGCAGTTAGCGTGGAAAATTAACGCATCCTATTAATTACCAGAGAATTAAAAATTGCTCGCTATGTTTACCTAACATAGCTGCGCTTTTTATAATCCACTGGAAATGAATAAACTACATTTCTTTTCTCACTCTAACTGCGTTGGTGTCAGTTCAAACTGAAAAGATATTGAAATTTGCGTTTAGCTTCTTTAGAAAAAGGGGATGACAGAGAATCTAGCCACAGTTCCAAGACCCATTGTATGGCGGAGAGTACACTCTCTGTTGGGCCTTTGGATTGTCCTCTTTCTTATGGAACATCTATTTACGAATTCGCAGGCAGCGCTTCTGGCTGGCCACCATGGTGCAGGGTTTATTCGGGCTGTTAATATCATCAAAAACCTTCCCTTTATCCACGCCCTGGAAATCGTGTTGATCGGCGTTCCCATCCTCTTTCATGGGGTTTGGGGAATCAAGTACGCGCTTCAAGCGAAACAGAATGTCTATGGGAAAACTTATCATGAGCCAAGAATGGGGAAGTATCCGCGCAATCATGCCTACTTCTGGCAACGCGTGACCTCTTGGATTTTGCTTTTAGGGATTATTTTCCACGTGGGTTACATGCGGTTTTACCGGTACCCCGTTTCGGTTCATATTGGGAAGACAAGTGACTATTTTGTTCGTGTCAAAGAAGATCCCGGTCTCGATAGCGTTGCGAAGCGACTAGGCGTGACCCTTTATGATCAAAACAGGGTAGAAAAAGCTCAAAAGACGCTTGCGGCTGGTGAAAAAGAGCAAAAGTGGATCGATGCTTTGACAAAGCGCTCACTAAATTCAGGCGAAGTGATCGCCGTGACTCATGATTTTGGCACAGCCACCTTACTCGTTGTTCGGGATACGTTTGAGAGTGTAGTTATGGCTCTGCTTTACACCATTTTTGTTTTGTCGGCTGTTTTTCACGCATTCAATGGCCTTTGGACATTTTTGATCACTTGGGGTGTGGTGATTAAAATGCGCTCACAATCGCTGGCGGTGAATTGGTGTGTGGGTTTGATGGCACTGATCGGTTTTTTAGGTTTAGCCGCGGTTTGGGGCACCTATTTTATCAATTTGCGGGTTTAATATGGTCGGAAAGCGAAGAGAGGTCATTGTTGTTGGAGGGGGGCTTGCAGGTCTTGCCACCGCAATGCGTCTTTGCGAGCAGGGGTTTGGGGTGAAGATTGTCTCGGTGACTCAGGTCAAGCGCTCCCACTCCGTTTGCGCTCAGGGTGGGATCAATGCAGCGGTCAATACGAAAGGGGAAAATGACTCCCCGCTCATACACGCTTTTGACACGATTCATGCAGGTGATTTTTTGGGAGACCAGCCTCCGATTCTCGAAATGTGTCTCACTGCCCCAAAGATTCTTGAAATGATGGACCGTTTTGGGTGCACCTTTAACCGTACGGCTGATGGCTCTCTTGACTTTCGCCGCTTTGGAGGGACTCTCTATCAGCGCACCGCTTTTTGTGGCTCTTCAACAGGGCAGCAGCTCCTCTACTCTCTAGACGAGCAGGTCAGAAGGTATGAGGCAAAAAAGCAGGTCGAAAAGTTCGAGCACCACGAATTTCTCAGGCTAGTACGCGATGAGAATGGAGTGGCTCGCGGCATTGTCATGATGGACCTACACAAACTCGAATTGACACATTTAAAGGGAGATGCTGTTGTGATTGCAACGGGAGGATCGGGTGTGATCTTCAAGCGCTCGACTAACTCAACCATTTGTACCGGCGCCGCAAATGGTCGGCTTTACATGCAGGGAATGACCTATGCCAATGGGGAATTCATACAGATTCACCCCACAGCGATTCCCGGGTTGGATAAATTGCGCCTAATGTCGGAGTCCATTCGCGGCGAAGGAGGACGCCTTTGGGTTTATGGCGATAGGAGTAAGCGTATAGAGCACTCCGGACAGCATGTCCCCTGCGGAAAAACGGGAGAGCCATGGTATTTCTTAGAAGAGCTCTATCCGAAGTATGGCAATCTTGTGGCGCGTGACGTTGCGGTCCGAGAAATGATGCACATCATGGAGCTGGGACTCGGTGTTGATGGGAGAAATGAGGTCTATTTGGACGTAACTCATCTTCCTGAAAAGACAATACAAAAGTTGGCCTCGGTTTTAAAGATCTATCAGAAGTTCACAGGAGAAGACCCCAAAAAAGTACCGATGCGTGTGGCTCCCGCCGTCCACTACTCTATGGGGGGCGCATGGGTTGACTGGCCAGGAGCAGAAGCTGCAGATCGCATGGAGCGGTATCGCCAGATGACAAATATTGAAGGGTGCTTTGTCGCAGGAGAAGCAGATTATCAATACCACGGGGCCAATCGATTGGGAGCCAACTCCCTTCTCTCCTGCATTTTTGGGGGGCTCGTTGCAGGGTTAGAAGTAGGTCGCTATGTCGAGTCGGTAAAGACTCACCAGAATGAGCAGGCCTTTCAACGAGCTGTAGAACTTGAAGAGCGTTTTAAGCACGACCTTTTTGCAAGGCGCGGCAAAGAAAATATCCATGCTTTACATGAAGAACTCTCTTCGTTCCTTGTGAAACATGTGACGGTTAAGCGCAGCAATCAGGGGCTGACAGAGACCATGAATAAGATTAAAGAGATTCGGGAGCGCTATCAGAACATTCAACTCGACGATTCAGGGCTCAGATTGAACCAAACCTATATCTTTGCGAATCAATTTCGCTCGATGTTGGAGCTTGCGCTTGTGATGACAAAAGGGGCCTTACTTAGAAATGAATCGCGGGGTTCTCACTACAAGGTGGAGTTTCCCGATCGCAACGATGCAGAGTGGCTCAAGACCACCATGGCGACCTATGATTGCGATGAGCCAAAAATTTCCTATCGCGCAGTTGACATGCCTTACCTTCAGCCTATAGAAAGAGATTATAAAGAAGAAAAGGGTTATCGAGAGTTGAGTAACTTGCCGGAGAAACTGGAGCTCCCCTTATGGGACTGCTCTCGAAAGTCGCTCTTTGCAGATTTTGTAGCGGTTTTTGAGAAAAATCGAAAGAGTTGAAAATCTACATATACCTCACGTATAGGAGATTTGCAAAAATTTTGATTTTGCCAAAAAAGATGCAAAATGTGTGAGGATGGAATTTCGAGAGCAGTCCCCTTATAGAGTATGGAAAAAAGATTCCATTTAAACATTTTCCGTGGAGAAACAGGGGCGCAACACTGGGAGAGTTTTGAGATTCCTCTCACCCCTTCTCTCAACGTTATTTCTGCCTTGATGGAGGTCCAAAAAAGGCCGATCAACTCGAGTGGAGAGAAGGTCACCCCCGTTGTTTGGGAGCAAGGATGTTTAGAAGAGGTGTGCGGATCGTGCTCCATGTTGATTCAAGGGAAACCCAGACAAGCGTGCACGGCTCTGATCGAACCAATGCTCCAAGCCTTCAAGACCGATACGATCCATCTCGCTCCCCTCACAAAATTTCCCCTTTTGCGCGATCTTGTTGTTGATCGCCAATCGATGTTTGAAGATCTAAAAAAAGTGAGAGCGTGGATTTCTGCAGAGAGCTCTTATGGGAACGGATTTGGTCCAAAGATTAGCCAAAAGAAGCAGGAGGTCATGTATACCCTCTCGACCTGTATGACATGTGGCTGCTGCAGCGAAGCTTGTCCCCAAGTCAGCGCAAAATCAAAGTTTGTTGGGCCAGCGCCCATTTCGCAAGCGCGCCTTTTCAATATCAACCCTATCGGTTTTATGGAAAAAGGAAAGAGACTGCGCCCCCTGATGAAAGAAGGCGGCATAAGTGATTGTGGGAATGCGCAAAACTGCGTTCACGTCTGCCCAAAAGAAATCCCCCTCACAGAATCGATCGCTGCCATGGGAGGAGATGTGGCTAAAGAGGCATTCAAAGCATTCTTTAGACGCCCCGATCAAGATCAATAAGTTTAGTTGCAATGCGATGGTTTGCATGAGGCAATTCCAACGGCTCGTTGATTTCTTCGAGGGTATATCTAGCTTGTAAAGCGGATTTAATTTGGTCGAGGAAGTGTGATTTCGATGGGAGGTAGTTTTTGAGGCGGCATAGGAAGTCTTCATGAGATCGACGCTTTCTGTAGGTGGGGATTTTTTTAGGCATGAGAAGGAGGTCCATTTTCTCTTGGTCGTAGTCCCAGAGGAAAGTGGTGTGGTGAACGACGCGGTGCTTTTGAATGTATTGGGCATTTCCCGCACACTTTAGATGTCCAATGGCGTAGTCATTTTCTTGGAGGTCGAAATGGGGGATATTGAGGGCTTCTTTATAAAAGTCAGCACTCCATTTAAGCATGGGCTCAGGATAGGCGGGAATCGGGAGCACCTCTTTTTGGAGGATAAAGGAGACAAAAAGTGTATTCTGATCGACGACGACAGTTCCTCCCCCGCTGAACCGTTTGATAATGGGAGTGGGGCTCGCTTGCCATTTTTCGGAATGGATGAGTTCCTCGGGTTTCCCAGAAATTCCCATGACAATGGCTGGAGGCGCCCCAACATTTAGGATGCACCAATTATCTTCGGTTGTGCGGAGGAGCGCTTCTTCAAGAAGAAGCTGCTCATAAATATCGCAGTTTTCGAGCTGAATGACGTTGAGTTTAGACATCTCTTATCGAGTCGATGTTTTCGATGTTCACAACGTGGTATTTAACCCCTTGCGTCGTGCTAGTTTGAAAGATAATGATGGTTCCGCCAGGCATAAGTTCCATGCTCAGGATATCGAAAATGACACCGCCATCCGTTAGCTTTACAGCGATTTTCGCCGCACTATTGACTCTCTTCAGGTAGGTAAAAGCGTGCTGCAAATCTTTTGCACGCAATTCAGGCGCAATGATCATCACTTCACCTCCCCTTCCTTCTTTTCCAGCGACGGCGTGGGTTGTTTGTTTGCTCAGATCTTGCTCTTTTAACTGAAGAATTTCTGCCTGTTTTGTGGCTGCTGAAAGTTGCACTGTCCCGACAAGTAGGGATAGAGTCATGATTAGGGTCAATTTTTTCTTCATCGATTATCTCCATTTTTTAAACGGTCTGTTGCAGCTTGAACGAGGCGCTCTAAATTATAGGAAGCAGGTTTCTCTTGGTTTCCATCCTCTGCCAGTGTGACAAGACTTGAGGATAGAGTCAAGCTGGAACCGGCAATGAGCGCATCACAAAGGTTTTCAACAATAAACTCTGCGGCTCTTTTAGAGGTTTTTGGAAGGACAATCACATATCTCCCCTCCTTCTGTGGAATTAAAAGGTCTTGCTCTCTGATTAGGGGCTCGATTCTCTCAGTCATTTCTTCGCCGCTAGAGTTAGGGATTTCGAGCATCACCATGGTGAGCTCACTTTTTTCTTTCAGCGCTGCTTCTATCACCATGACCAGGCGGTTATCAATGATCGATTTAGTATTTAAAGTGGCCTTTTCTGGGGCTCTAGAGTCAAACTTAGGGGTGAGCGCTTTCATTTTTTGCGCAGTTTTTTTTGTCTCTTTGGCTATCTCAATTCTCATGAGGCACTCATCCTTGTCTAGAGGTTCCGTGAGGAAGTCCGTGGCGCCTGCTTTAATCAGGGGGCGAATAAAGGATTTCTTGAGATGGCCAGTAATGATCAGAATTGGGGTGTGAGAGTACTCGGAAAAGGCGCGAATTTTTTCACAGAGAGCGGGGAGGTCAATGTTGGGGATTTTTTCATCAACCACAATGAGACTGATGGGGTGCCTTTTGAGATCGTCAAGGGCATCTTGTTCGCTTCGAGACGGAATCAAAACAAGGTCGTCAATTTCCCCCTTTAACCCTTCAAAAAAGGAGAGAACTTTTGGCTTTTGTGTCACCAAAAGGAGGGTAGGGAGTTTTTTAAGGTCGTGTTTCATCATTCCAAAGATATTATGATTGTCTATTGCGGTACACTGAAAGTTGCAGCAAAGAGAACTTCAGCGAAAATGCATAGCAATAGAATTCACACATTTAATATTGGTTGTAGTCATTGAATGCCCCTTTTTCCGCCCATTCAAAATAGACTTTTTCGGGTTTTCCTCTGTTTTATTTCCTAAGCTGACACCATCGCAGTAGCGTGGATAATTAATGCATCCTAATTAATTCTCTGGCAGGTCGATCACATTCAATATCCGGATCTTTCGATCATTTCTGCAGCTATCAGGCATAAAATCATTGGCCCAATTTCGTTCGGTTGGGATGCTTTCACCTGTGGACTCCTTTTTTTCTGAGCGTATCGTTTTTTCTTTTTCTTCCTCTCTGCCAGCTTATTTTTCTTGTATAGGGCATAGACTCTCTCATGGTTAATATCGTATCCTTCTATCCTTCCTTGAGGATGTGGATGATTTGCTCTTCTGTGAATCTACTTCTCTTCATTTCTTTCTAAACCCAGTTTTTGGGGAGTAGGTCAGTTCATAGAAAGTTGAGAAAAATTGTTGAATTTGTTTAAATATTTCTTACCCAAAGCATGGTGTCTTTCATTAGTGTGTTGGGGAAAATAATCAGTCTACTTGGAATGATATTCCTGAATGTTCGTAATTTTCCCATCTGACTCAATAATCTCGATGATGTGATAGCACGTAAAATTCTTCGACCGAGATTCTTCTATTGTGATCGTATACATTCTCTGGGATAAATCGGATTTGTTGGCTTCATAAACGGTAATTTTTGGTAGATCAACTTTTTTTTCATCGCAAATTTCTTTGAATTTTTTTCTGACAAAACTTGGTGGTAGTAAATTTTCCTTGAGTTCAAACCCGGTTTTTTCCTCATCCATCATGGCTCCAAATCTTCGCTACAATAAAACCACCATATCAGATTTGATCTTCTTTTGCCTAAGGATATTGGTCTTTTGTCAATTTTAGAATACTTACGTTTATTCACTAACACTATCCGAGATTGCAAATGATCAGCTTCATTCAAACTGTAATCCATTCATTGTATGAGTGATCGATTATTTATGTTCTTTTCACCCGAACTTCTTAGCGAGAAAATTCTGGATAGGATGTTTGACCCTGAAAAGACTTTAGGTAGTTATCTGAAAGGTAACTGTATAATTTTTTTGAAAAAATTCACTTTAACTATCACTTAATTAGTGAGATACGTCTTTTTTAGAGTGAATAACTCCTAATTAAAAAAATGGCTTGACATAAAAGACGGTTGGATTCAGCATTTGTAAATTATTTTTTGATTCGAAAGGAGAAAACTAGAAGTTCATAAAGGTATCTTAAGCATTATATCACTAAGTTTGTAAGGAGTGTGATATGCCAATGAAAAAAATTATTGTCTCAAATTTAACAGCTCTAAAAAAGAAGTACCTAAATCAAGTTTTTCAAATAGAAGCAGCTCTCTATCCCATTCAGGCTGCGGATAAAGCCCAAGATATTGATACGACTGTCATATATGTTGATGACGCTGCGCAGATGACTGCTGTTGGCGGTTTAGCTGTAACAGACCCTAACAGTGATCAACAGAATAAAGCTGCCATAGATGCAATATTTAACCACTCGAATCCCGATTACATGCTAATTCTGGGCGCGAATGACATCATCCCTCAACAGCGATTGAATAACCCAGTTCTGGGTGATCACGATCCTAATGTGCCTTCAGACTTGCCTTATGCCTGCACGCATGGATACAGTGTAAATATTTTGGACTTCGTAGCTCCAACAAGAATCGTCAGCCGACTACCGGATCTTGTTGGGATACCTAATGTAGGTGCTAAAGATACGAGTTACCTTGTTCATCTAATGAGTAATGTTGCCGACAGATCTCAAAAGCCGAAAAATTCATATTTAGATTATTTTGGACTAAGCACACTGGCGTGGGAGAACTCTACAAAATTAAGTTTACGAAATACTTTTGGCAATGATGCGAGTATTTTACTATCTCCTACTGAGGGTCCAAATTGGACTCCAGAGCAAATAAGGAAGCTATCCCATTTCATCAACTGTCACGGTGGAGATTCTAATCCAAATTTTTATGGAGATAATGGAGCGATACCTAGAAGACAGCCAGTTTGTATGGAATCTAAGCTCATGGATACGAATACTGAATTTGGTTGCATAGCAAGCGTTGAGTGCTGTTATGGAGCTCAGCTGTATAATCCAAATTTAGCCACATTCATGGGCATTTGTAACTCCTACCTAAGTGGAGGTTGTGTTTCCTATTTTGGTAGCACTAACGTAGCCTATGGTCCAGCTGCAGGTAACGGATCAGCTGATATCATCACACAAAAATTCCTTCAACACCTTCTCGCAGGTAGTAGAGCTGGATTGGCTGCACAAGATGCCAGGTTGGATTTCATCGCTTCTGAACATGCCCCTCTAAAACCAATTGCACAAAAAACTTTAGCGCAGTTTACATTGCTAGGAGATCCAGTAATGAATCCTGTTGAACAACCATCTCCTATTTTTGATAAGGATGAAAATCTCCATCAAGCGAACTTGCATCGAGAAGGTTCGCTCAAAGCGTTCGGAATCAGCCAAAGCGTCGGAGGGTATGTACAATCTAAGGATATACAACCACCTGAGAGTGTACAAAATCTAGCTAGAAAGATCGGAGAGGAGCATGGAGAGGCTGATCAGAAGATTTATGCTTATGAAAGCAAATGGCCGACTTCAGCGGCAAAAGCTTTCGTTAGAAAAGAGCTACAAGATACAAGACTATATTTAGTTGGAATTGAGGAAAAAAAGACTTCTGATTTTTCAACTTATGTCATGTACGAAATTACAGAGTTGAACAATTCAATTTTAGATATCAAAAAATACTATTCTAAGTAAATGCTACATTTGAAAACCCTAATAGTAGGATGTAGATGAACAATAATGTGACAACAAACCAATGGAGTTTGAAATGACAAGTCAAGAAAACTTGAGCAGATTGCTCGATAGATGTGGTTTAAGTGGTACAATTAAACTTAAAAATGGCTGTTTGCCAGAATTGCCAGAAAATTTGGGAGAACATTTTCACTTCACTATGGATGACTCAAGGTTGAGTGGAAATTATTTTAAAACTACTCCTAAAGATCTCAACCATCTTAAACAACTAGCTGGGGTACCAAGTGAGACGATTGAAAATGCTGTGAACGAAGGCAAAGACCATCGTTTGCTTTCCGTATCACATCATGAACTTCCCACCGAAAAAGAATTTAAATTGAATGCATTACCATCTCCAAGTCAACAAGCAGTTTTAGACGCTTCCCATAACTTACTTTTTGGACATGTAGACACAGGCTTAATTAAAGCGATGCCTTACTCTGCAGTTGTAAATTATATGCTTAGCGAAGCTAAAGACTTGACGGTATTTGCAGCTCAAAATCTTATTGTGAAAAATGGAGAGACGAGAACTTTCAAGGATGCAGCGACTCTTGTTTTTGGAAAAGTTGAGATTCATGGAACTGGTCAGATCGTTATCGAGTCTCAAATTAAGTTAGTAGCAGATTCTATTCAGTATCTTGCAAGCTAAATATTAGTTAAAACATAGGAGAAATAGTTATGGTTGCAATGTTTTCAGGACCAGGTGTGGGTGGAAGGAATGGCCAAAATGGGGGTAATGGGGGCGGTATATCACCTCCAACAGGGAAGGGTAAGACTGGTACTAAAGGAAAAGATGGAAGTTGTAACACATGGGGTTCATGTGGTGGTGGAAAAGACGGGGGCAAAGGGGGTACAGGAGATGCAGGCAAACAAGGTCTGCCTGGAGTAGCTGGAACAAATGGTAGTGCCGGAAGTAATGGGGCAACTTTTACGATTGATGCTACTCATATCACCAGTACACTAACCTTAAATTTTTCTGGAGGCGCTGGTGGAGATGGCGGCAAAGGTGGAAATGGTGGTGAAGGCCAAAAAGGGCAAACTGGTGGAGATGGTGGAGCTGGTGGAAGTCATGGAGGCAATCAAGGACCAGGTGGCACCGGTGGTAAAGGTGGTAAAGGTGGAGAAGGTGGTAACGGCGGTAACGGCGGTAATGGCGGTAACGGTGGAATCATTACAATTTTGTATAATCCAGCTGAACCACAACCAGGTACTCGGCCAGATCCTGCATCAGGACTTTCTGGAGGAATAGGAGGCAGTGGAGGAAATGCTGGAGCTGGAGGTTCTGGTGGTCCAGGAGGAAACGCTGGTAGTCCAAAAGGATCGGCTGGAGGTACTGGTTCTGGTGGAGATCATGGAACAGCAGGAGCAGCAGGAAAGACTGGTGCAGCAGCAGTTGTTAATATTTATCCAAAACATTAAGGAGTTGAGTTATGCCAGCAATGTTTAGTGGCCAAGGAGCCCCTGGAACTGATGGAAAAAATGGAGCTGGTGGAAGTCCACCACCAGCTCCAAAACCAAGGGCAAGTAAGGGAAGTAATGGCAGTAATAGTACATGGGGAAAAGGAGGAAAAGGTAGCATTGGTTCCAATGGTGTTACAGGTAATGCTGGTAGCAATGGAACTGCAGGTACTGATGGAACTCCAGGTAGTAGTGGACAAACCTTTATCATTGATGCCAGAAGAATCACCGACAAAGTCACCCTAAACTTCCAAGGAGGAGAGGGAGGTAATGGCGGAAATGGTGGTCCAGGTGGTAATGGTCAAGGAGGCCAACCTGGTGGTAATGGTGGTAATGGTGGCAATAAAGGAGAAGGTGAAGCCGGAGATGGAGGCAACGGCGGAAATGGCGGCAGAGGTGGAAATGGTGCAAATGGAGGGAATGGGAATGATGGGGGTAATGGAGGCCACATCACTATTCTGTATAATTCAGACCAACCCCAACCAAAAGTACAAGCAGTGCCAGCAACAGGACTCTCTGGGGGAAGTGGTGGTATTGGTGGAAAAGGTGGCGCAGCAGGTACTGGAGGTGCAGGAGGAGTTGCTGGCTTACATGGAAGTGGAACTGGTGGAGACCCTATTGATGGGGTGCCTGGATCGACAGGAGTTGTAGGGACTGCTGGGAAACCGGGGAAAACGGGACAGACTGGTAAGGCAGCTTTCGTACAAATCCTTCCTTCCCCTTCGTAGAAGCGATGAGAGTGTATGGTAAACAGTGTTAAGAAAGCGTTATGGGATTACTTTTATAGTGCAAACCCCTATTGCGAAAGAAGTTCTGTAAAAGGTGCTTACGCTTTTTTAATAGACTCGATTACCGATATTCCAAGCGAATCTAAAAAAGTAAGAGAACCCTCCATGTTTTTTGATGGGACCATGGTGGGTTACTCTTTTCAAACAAGCTTACAAAAGAACATTGAAAGGCCAAACTTTAGACTTCTCGTTGAGCCTGGAGGATGTGGGATCACTTTACCCGAGCAAGTTGATTTTACACTATCCTATATTGATGCTCTTTTTAAGTATCTTCAGTGGACCCACCTATCTCACGACATGAATCGGTCAGTCCGTATTATCTATCCCCAAAATGCTGAAGAATTGAGCAATTGGTGGGGCGGTATGTGGCTGGGTGCTGATTTTAAAGACACTGGTATTGATCTTAAGGTTTATATGAATCTTAGACATGGCAGCTTAGAGTCAAGGTGGCAAAAAATCGCTGATTTATTCTCGCCATATGCAAATGAAAATTTTAAGCCTCTTTTTCTCACCACAGTAGAAAAAACGGCCCAAGTTCAAGGAGAACCTGTAGGCATTGGTTTCGTGATAAGGGATGGGATGTTATTAGGCTTCAGGATCTATTTTGCAATTGAAATGACAGATATTGCTTCAATTTTAAGTTTAATTCCAGAGAACTTAACAATAAGCGATCACTATAAAATTAATTTGATAGGATTGGAAAGTATTTTAGGAAGCTTTTCCCCTAATAGCATTACTACCAGCTATGACTTTCTTATAAAGAGTCAAGTCATGTTGCCACAAATTTTCAGGTTTAAGACAGATATTAACTTTCAAAAGCATGTTGAAAACAAACAAATTTTACTAACCGATTGGGCAAAAACAACGATGAATGACCATGCCTTTCGAATGATGCAAACTTTTTTTTCTAATCTAACCACAAGTTTTGGTGGATTTGATTTCGATTATTTGAGTTTAGGTCTAAGGAATAACAATGAAACACATTTCACGTGCTACACAAAACCTCATGGACTCTCGGGAGAAGATAGAGAAACTCATTCTTCAAGCAAAAGCCTTTCTGCTGAGCAAGCAAACTGCTGATGGTCTCTGGCGAGATTATCATCTTGCTGTCGGAAGTAGCATGGCATGGACTACAGCGTATATTGGTTACACGCTAACATTTATAGCGCTTCCAGAAGATAACGAGGTTTTTGAAAAGGCAGCAAATGCTCTTTACCAACTTAAAACGAAAAAAGGCTGGGGATATAATAATGAAGCTTCATCTGATGCGGATTCGACAGCTTGGGTTTGGCGATTTTTTTCCAGGCTTGGAGTGAATGAGCTTGGGGATATTACTCCTGAATCGACCCTTAAACAATACCTGTGTGATAATTTTTCAGCGCGTACTTTTCCTAGTAAAGATCAATTTGGAACATGGGCAGTCCAACATGACGAGGTGACGCCCCTTGTGGGAGTCAGTTTGTTCGAAACTGAACCAATAAGTATGCTTATTGAAAAGATACGAAAAGCTGTTATTGAGTCTTGGCATAAAAATCGTTCCTGGATGCCATTTTGGTGGACGGATGATGCATATGCTTGGGCAAAGAATTTAGAATTTTTGAAGGTTTCTGGTGGGATCCCTGATAATATTTTTTCGGTCGGACAGCAATGGCTCACAAATAAGACATTATTTGTGGAAAACACTTTTGATATTGCCCAGTTATTGACTTGCAGCATTTTTCTTGACAGTCATGATGTGTTGGAGCAAGCATTAATAAAAATTGAGCAGATGCAATTGGAAGATGGCTCATGGCCTAGCTCTAAAACTCTTGTTGTTCCAGGTCAGAAAGATGAACGAGAGGAAAGAGAAGTTTTTTCAGATACCCAGTCAATTATGAGTACGGGTAGTGCTTTGTTGGCATTATGTCTGTTGCACCAATACTTAATAACTCCGAAAGATCCAAACATTTGAAGTGGAGGTTGGGAATATGGAACAAGTCATTTGCGTCGATAAAAATGATCATCAAATTGGCTTGATGGATAAGATTGCAGCTCATCAACGAGGAGTATTACACCGGGCGTTTTCGATTTTTGTTTTTAAGTTTCTAAATGAGCAGCTCTTCGTATTATTGCAAAGGCGTGCGTTCACCAAATATCACACTGCGGGTTTGTGGTCGAATACGTGTTGTAGTCATGCCAAGCTTGGTTTAGAAAATGATGTTGCTGCCCTGAAAAGACTAAAAGAAGAGATGGGGTTCGAGTGTGTACTGACAGAAGTAGGAATTTTTACTTATAATTGCCTTTTGAGTAAAGGCCTCATTGAGAATGAGATTGACCATGTTTTTGTAGGCCTGGTGGATGGGTGCAACATTCAACCAAATCCGGTAGAAGTAGATTCTTGGAAGTGGGTTGAATTTTCTTCACTAAAATCAAATTTAGAAGCATCTCCTTCCGAATACACACCTTGGTTACCACAAGCATTGAGTATCGCAACGGAGGGGATCTCAAAAAAACTCAGTCTTTCATACAATTTTTGACTGCAGCTTATTTTTTTTTAGTGCGACCATAAGAATTGTAATATCTGCAGGAGAAACTCCCGATATCCTCGCGGCTTGCCCTAGGTGGTGGGGTTTACGCACGCGAAGTTTTTCGCTCGCTTCATTCCTTAATCCCACGACACTTTCATATTTAAAGTCAGCGGGAACGACATAGCTTTCAAGGGCTCCCAGCTTTTCCGCTTCTTTCTTTTCCCGCGTAATGTATCCCGCAAAGCGAATATCGGACTCGAGCGTATGCACGATATCTTTTGGTAGTGAAGGAACAGGATCTTTGCAAATCTCTTGAAGCTTTGTATAGCTAAAGTCTGGGCGACAAAGGAGCTTGGAAAGTGTTGTCGATTTCCCTTCAAATTGAGTTGGGGTTTTGCTGAGCTTGAGCTTTGTGTCTTCGAGCAGTGCTTTCTTTTTTAGAAAAGCTTGATAGCGCTGCTCGTCGATTAGTCCGAGGTCGTAGCCATATTTTCGAAGGCGGATATCGGCATTATCTTGACGAAGAAGGAGGCGGTGCTCGGCTCTAGAGGTGAACATTCGGTAGGGTTCATCGAGTTCTTTGGAAATGAGGTCGTCAATGAGTACACCGATATATGCTTCTGAGCGCTTGAGCAGGAAGGGTGCATTTCCTCGAATTTTCTGCACGGCATTGATTCCAGCAATTAATCCTTGAGCAGCAGCTTCTTCATACCCTGTTGTGCCATTGACTTGCCCTGCAAAGTAGAGCCCTTCAATGCTGTGTGTTTCAAGGGTTGATCCGACCTGCCCACTAACCGCGTAGTCATACTCAATCGCATAGGCTGGGCGCATAATGGCAGCGTTTTCGAGCCCTGGAATGGTGTGGAGCATCTCGTGTTGGACATCAAAAGGTAGGGAAGAGGAGATTCCATTGAGGTAAACCTCATTCGTTTGCAAGCCCTCCGGCTCTAAGAAGATCTGATGGCGCTCCTTATCTTTAAAGCGTTCAATTTTATCTTCGATTGATGGGCAATAGCGGGGGCCAACTCCACGGATTTTTCCTGAGAATAAAGGAGAGCGCTCAATATTCTTGGCGATGATTTCGTGAGTTTTTTCGTTTGTATAGGTAATGAAGCAAGAGACTTGAGGCAGTTTTGGTTCTGGAGCATCGAAGGAGAATACGACCCCCTCTTCAGGAGGCTGCTCTTCTGTTTGACTAAAGTCAATCGTCTTTGAGTTCACACGAGGTGGTGTTCCTGTTTTGAGGCGGTCGAGCGTAAACCCAAGATCTTCTAAACATTTGGAAAGACCAACTGAAGGAGCATCTCCTGCACGCCCCCCATTGGAGTGGACACTGCCGATATGCATGAGACCGCGCATAAAAGTTCCAGCAGAGAGGATTGCGGTTTTTGCCTTGTAAGCAATCCCTTCATTTGTTGTGACCCCCACAATCTTCTGATCTTGTGTTACAAGTTCTTCGATCGTTCCTTGCTTGATCTCCAGGCAGGGCAGCTGTTCGAGTTCATATTTGATGGCAGATTGATAGGCGAGTTTATCCGATTGACAGCGAGGGGCCCAAACGGCGGGACCTTTTGATGCATTTAGCATGCGGAACTGTATGCCTGTGCGGTCGGCAACTTTTCCCATGATCCCACCAAGAGCATCGATTTCTCTGACGATATGCCCTTTTGCGGTCCCTCCAATCGCAGGGTTACAGCTCATCTTCCCGATGGTATCGAGATTCATTGTGAGCAGAAGAGTACGCGCTTGCATGCGCGCAGCGGCGTGCGCTGCTTCACATCCAGCATGACCGCCACCTATGACGATGACATCAAACTCTTTGGGATAAGTCCACATGAGATAAAGGGGAAAATGTTATTTTTTCTTGTGCCTGTCGCGGCGACGACGCTTTTTTCGCTTGTGCTTTGAAATCTTCAAACGTCGTTTTTTCTTAACTGATGACATAGTTACCGATTAGAATCATTTATCAATTAGGTAAACATTTTAGAATTTCTCTGAGAAAAAGTAAATAGTCACGTTGGCAAGCGCCAAAATTCTAAAAAAAATTATGTTAATTTGGAGAGAAGGCATTGAATGCCGCATCATCAGATGGTTCTGAAGGCTCATGCGCGGGGGTGTAATTGGCGAACTGCGCGAACTCTTTTCGATAGGTAAGCTCCACAGTCCCAACGCCACCATGACGGTTCTTGCCAATGATAACCTCTCCCATTCCTGGCTTGTCGTAAGGGTCGTAATATTCGCGGCGGAGCAAGAACATCACAATATCGGCATCTTGCTCAATCGCACCTGATTCACGCAGATCACTCATCATCGGGCGGTGTCCTGTTCTCTCTTCCACTTTACGAGAAAGCTGACCGAGACAAAATATGGGAATATTGAGTTCTCGAGCCAAGTTTTTCAGCATTCGGGAAATTTCTGAAATTTCCTGTTGTCGGTTTTCTGCCCAACCGCTTGAGTTGGAGCCCGAAAGAAGCTGCAGGTAGTCAATGACTAGAAGTTGAATGTCGTGAGCTTCCTTCATCCGGCGGGCACGCGCACGTAAATCTGTAATTTTAAGACCGGGCTGGTCGTCGACGAGCATCGTCTCCGCCTGCATCTGCCGGATTCCCTCAACAACTCTCTGGTATTCTGTTCCGCTGATCGATCCAGTAAGAATTTTCTTGGATTCGACTTCAGCTTGCGAGCAGATCATCCGGTGAAGGAGTTGGTCCGCGCTCATCTCCAGAGAAAAGACACCGACGGGCATGTGGTGCTTAAAACAAACATGCTCAGCAATATTGAGGGCAAATGCCGTTTTACCCATCGCAGGGCGGGCCGCACAAATAACGAGGTTGGAGGGGGCCAACCCATTAATAATTTTGTCGAGGTCGTTAAAGCCAGTGGGGATGCCGGTGAAGCTTGTTGCGGCTTCCCCTTTTTCTAGGAATAGCTCTTGCCTCTCTTCGAGTTCTTTTAAATAGGGAAGACCCGATTCCGCTTTGAGGCCTGAGATGAGGTCTTTAATCAAGACACCGGCTGATTGATTCGATTGTTGACTGATCGAAAAGAGTTTAGCCTGTGCTTCATCCAAGCTTCCGTGGACATCTCTTGGGTCTTCTAGCGCCGTTTTTTCAATTTCCTGTGCCGCACGGATCATCCGCCTTAGGATCGACTTATTCTTGATGATCCCCACATACTCTTCGATGTAGGCAGAAGTTCCCGCGTACTGGGCGAGTGTTGTGAGGTAGGCCACACCTCCAATAGAGTCGAGCCTTTCCGTTCTCTTGAGCTCTTCTGCAACAAGGTGAATATCTGCGGGCTTATCGCTTTTGTAGAGAGTCTTGAGAATTTCAAAAATTGTTTGGTGTTCGGTGTAATAAAAGTCGGGACCATTCAGCGCATCTGCGCCAATATTGAGACCATTTGCTTTGGTTAACATGCATCCCAAAACCATCATTTCTGACTCTTTTGAGTTTGGGGCAACTTTCACTTTTGCTTTTGTTTCACTCATACGGAAAACTTTATAAGAGTGTGGAAACAAACACAATCAATTTTTGCGATTCAAAAAACCCTTAATGGGTGTTGTTTTTGCCTAAGTTTGATAGAATCCCCTGCCATGAATGACTTGAGATCGTCCTTTTACCATTTTAGCGCCCCTCTTCATGCCCTATACCAGCACGAGGGCCGCCCATCATCGATCGGTTATATCTTCTATCCGGCAACATTGGTTGTAGGTGTGGTCAGTGCCGTCATTGATGCTGTGATGGGTATTGCAACGACAATTTTAGATGCTAGCGTAGGGTGCAGTGATGAAGAAGTCTCCAATATTTTTTTCCAGCGTGTCTTTTACTATCCGATGCAAGACTTAACCTTTGCCTATTATGGCCTGCTTGCCTTTATCGGAACGCGCGATTGGAAAGCGGCTTATGAAGAAACAGCAGAATTTTTAGCTGTGCAAAATAAGCAGATGGAGTGGGGCCATTCCATTTTGCGGTTTGCACCTATGGAAGACCGCCCCAAGTCTGAAGCAGAGTGCGCTGCATTATTAAAAGCGTTTCTCGAAGTAAAAAAGAACCTTGCCCCAGAACAACCCGCTCAGGGAGGAGGCTCACTTCATAATGATTACTGGGCTGAGCGAACAAGAATTCTGACAGCCAGCACGCCTGAAGAGGTTTTACCACGCGAGATAAGAAAAACACTCGACCAAAGCTATCGTACATTATCCCAGAAAGTTCACCCCGATAGTAATGCTTCAGTACAAGATGATGCAAAGAATCTGTTTAATATCGTGAAAGCTGCTTACGATTGTCAAAAAGCAAAAAGCCCTAACGCATAACTTGCCTTAGGGCCTTCACCAAAGAACGGAAAGAGAGGGATTCGAACCCTCGGTACCCTTGCGGGTACGCGTCCTTAGCAGGGACGTGCCTTCGGCCACTCAGCCATCTTTCCAATACGGGACTGTTGGGAAATTCCATCCTCACACATTTTTCGCCTTTTTTGGCAAAATCAAAATTTTTGCAAATCTCCTATACTCAGGTATATGTAGATTTTCAACTCTTTCAATTTTTCTCAAAAAACGCCGAAAAATCTGCAAAGAGC
>JASBRR010000051.1 GCA_030149435.1 Simkaniaceae bacterium | reverse complement strand
GAGAAAAGAAATGTAGTTTATTCATTTCCAGTGGATTATAAAAAGCGCAGCTATGTTAGTTAAACATAGCGAGCAATTTTTAATTCTCTGGTAATTAATAGGATGCGTTAATTTTCCACGCTAACTGCTCAATGTCAGTTTAAAATAAAAACTCCGAAACATGTCTTTCAAAAAAAGGGGGAACCAACTATGAAGAAAAAATGGGCTGCTCTAGCAGTCTGAAAAGGCAATATTACCAAGGACAATTCTCAATGAATCCCATGCAACTAGACCAAGCATACCACGAGTTTATTGCGAACTTGCCAAGTTGGATTCCCGAAGGAATTATTGAAGTGAATCTCGCTCTTCTTGAAGAAGCGGGTTTATTGCAGGTGGAGGTGTTTGAAGAGGACAATGAGAGCGAGCAACTCCCTCACTATTTTCATGTGATTGAAACGGCAGATAAAGTCACACTCTTCAACCATCAATTCGTCATCTGGATTGTCCCAAAAATTGTAGATGAAGTCCCCTCGACTGTGGTGATGATTGCGTTGATTACTGATAATCAACCCCATCTCGAAATCGTCTTCTCGACACAAGGGGTCTATAACACTCCAAAATTTGTCCTCAGACTCTTAAAACATTATCTCTCTGAAGTCATCGATACTGAAGAAGCCATCTCATCAATAAGAAAAAACTAGGGAAGCCTTTTCCGAAGTGTAAGCAGGTTTGACTTGCCATCCCGAGAATAGTCCACCTCATCCATTAAAAGACGCATCATCGGAATCCCTAGCCCCCCTATCTCACGCTCTTTTAGGGTCGCAAGCGTATCGATTCCTTGGGGATTGCTCAATGGATTAAATGGGCCCCCATAATCTCGAATAATTAGCTCGATGAAGGCTCTTGGGAAAAAGCGGAACGTCATATCAACCTTACCCGTCTTATAAGAGTACGCATGCTCAATGATATTCACTAAAGCCTCTTCGAGCGCAACTTGAATGCGATTCAGCTCACTCTTACTAAAATTAGTTTCCGCTACGATATGTTGGCAGGCCCAACGGATCATTGCATGCAGCGTCTCTAAACTTGCAACAAATGAAGAAGAGATGATCTTAGGCTGCTCCATAGATATCCTTTAGGGATTCCCTACAGTTCGTTTTTTAGCACTATCAGAAAAAAAAGAAAAGAGTGGAAATCACTCCCCAGCCCAGCAGAAATTAAATGAAAAAAAACTTTAATAGAAAACCCTGTTATAAGAACCTTTAACTGCTTGGAAATGAGGAGCTCAAATGACAGAGCTTCCCCAAGCAGTTCGTCTTAAAACATTGCCAGAGTGCTTAAGCACACGTTGCTCAAGCAGAGTGCGAAATAAGGCATGAACTTCGTGTGAAAGTCTAGTGGGATATGCGCTTGATAAAATCAGTGCAAGGCCCCAAATAAATTACAGAAAAAGGAGACTTCCTTTTTCAGTGAACCAGAGGGACTTTTGCACACTTAACCAGCAGCTGTTTTTGTATGACTGGAGCCGGTTCGTTTGGGGCGTCTGGCCTGAACGTCAACAACAACAACGACGACAACAGCAACGACAACAACGGCCTTGCTGGCTCTAGGAAATTCTGCTCACCATCCCACTAAATAAAAATTTCGATTTAGTGGGAGGCGGACTTGATCCACCCTCCAACCATCTTCCCAATTTCCTGTAATTGGGATTCAACCTCAAGGTACTGCTTTTTATCAAGGCACCGCGTATCTTTAGCCAGGCGAATGAGCACCTTAAGCAAATCTAAATCGACACTGATCTTCTGTAAACGCTCGATCTGCTTTGCTCCGGAATCAAACCCCACACCAATCACCCCTTCTAGTAAACTGAGGGCGACTTGATCACAACGCTTCCAAAGCGTATAACGCTTGGTCTTTGGAATGGTCACATAATAACTATCCATTAATTTATAGAGAGCATAGACACGATGGAAAATGGGGATATCCAAGGTATAGCGCTTAAAGACCATCATCAACCTCTCTACGAACAAATGATCTCATTGGAACATCTTTTCCTCTGCTGGGAGGAGTATAGGCGAGGGAAGAGAAAAAGAAAGGATGTCTCCCTCTTTGAGCGCACCATCGAAGACGAGCTCTTTGACTTGCATGAAAAACTTCACTCTCAAACATATCGTCACTCTTCATATAAGACGTTTACAGTTTTCGATCCTAAAATCCGCTCGATCAGTAAAGCCCAGATCTGCGATCGTTTGGTTCATCATGTTGTCGCCAATGCCTTAAAGCCGCTATTTGAACCCCGATTTTACTTTCATTCCTACTCCTGTCGAGTCGGCAAGGGAACCCATGTGGCTATTAACCACCTCATCCGCATGCTACGAAAAGCCTCTAAAAATCACACACTTCCCGTTTATGGACTCAAAATGGATGTGAAACGGTTCTTCGACACCGTTCACCACTCCACACTCAAGTCACTTCTTCGCAAACAGCTCAATGACCCTAAAGTCCTAAACCTGATTGACCTCATTATCGATAGTTTTAACGCGTCAAACGATCCCACGAACCCTTGCGGCCTTCCTTTGGGTAATGTAACCTCACAGCTCTTTGCAAACATCTACTTGCACGAACTGGATCACTTTGTAAAACACCAACTAAAAGCACCCTACTATTTGCGCTACTGCGATGATTTTCTCCTTATCTCCAAAGATCGCTCTCACTTAAAAAACCTGATTGCACCAATTTCCAAGTTTTTAATTCACAAGCTCCACCTTACAATCCATCCAAAAAAAATCATCTTACGCAAGTGGCAAAGTGGGATCGACTTCTTGGGGACCCTCTCCTTTCCCCACTATAAACTTCTCCGCACCAAAACTAGGCGCCGCTTAGAGCGGCGCCTAAAAGAAGGCTACCACGATCTTACATCTGAAAAAATCTCAGCTACCACCTTCGATCAAAAACTCCAGTCCTACCTTGGTATGCTCAGCCACACTCATCAAAAAACCCTCGTTCTCAACTTAAAAAATCTCTACTGGGTCCGCTCTTAACATCCTCAGATCTCGCTTTCAAAAATCGCACCTCCCCACCTCATAAAGTCTTTCTCTTAGATTCCCTTATCTTCGCCAAGTCCAAGGCCCCTTCGGGGCCCCAAAAAGCCAACGCCATTGGCGCCAATAAACCAAGGACCAACAGCCAATTAGAACTTCCTAGAGCCAGCAAGGCCGAGGAAGTCGTTGCCGTCGTCGTCGAAGTGGTCGACGTCCAGGCCAGACGCCCCAAACGAACCAATGTCCACCCGCCACTCGCTATTGTGTACTTTTTCCTCGCACCGACTAAAGGTGACAGGGCTTACGCTATAGAGCTTCTCCCCTATTTGGACCTGGTGCATCAAGATCGCTGTGGCGAGCTCTAGCGCTTTTGGGGTGGAGTATTCACTCTTAAGAAGGGCTGTTTGTGCAGCGTAGGTTTTTCTTCTGCTACCGGGCAACACATCCTTTGTGATCAGGGACCAAGTGGCGGCTCCATTTGGCACATCTTCTATCTCTTTTAGTACTGTAGTGTCTTCCCAATAGTATTTTGCAGTGTGTCCTCCTCCTTGGGGATTCTGGATGATCTGACCGAGGAGGTTGAGGGTGAATGGGGATCCATTTAGTGTTGCAGGGATGAGGGTGAGCATATGGGTCTCAGCGACGGTTTTCCCTTCCCAATAGGGACAGGGGGAGTTGAGGATTTCAGCGATATTTGATGGAAGAGGGGGCTCTGCTCCAATATATCCAAAGTATTTTTTCCACTTTTCTCTACCAAAGTAAGAAAAACCTCCGGGAATAAGGGATCGATTCTCAATCTCGCTACGCTCTATTTTTATCGGTGAAGTGAGCTGGTCAGCGTTTAGAGTAAAATTTCCTATGCTTACACTTTTTAGGCTGGGGCAATTTCCTACGACTAGGCTCTTAAGCTTTGGAAAGGGCACACCGACATAGATATTGGGTGCAAATAATTTTCGCTCAGCCAATTTTTGGATCTGTTGCAGTCCATTGCAATGACTCAGTATGAGTTCTTCGAGGTTGGGACAGAGCTGTGACACTAACTCGATGTCTGAGTCGAGGATGTTAGGGCAGTAGCTCAGGTCGAGTAACTTCAGATTGGCATGCAAGAGCGGCTTGAGGGTCTCAGTGCGCAGGGCTGGGCAATTGCGGATCGCAACTTGAGAGGGGTGTTGGTTTTTTAGGCTTAGCCCATAGACACAGGCTTTTAGGAACTGCTCCTGCCATTGCAGGTCTTGAATCGCCTGAAAGTCTGCTTGGAGTCTGACATGCTCTCCCTCTCCGGCTGTGATCATGGGTCCATCTTGATCCCAGGAAAAGGCTGAGAGTTCTTTGCGCATCCTTTCTATGGAGTGGGGCCAACTTTCTACTCTATCAAAGGTCAAAGTTTCCCCAAAGCAGCTCTTCTCCGCATTGTGAGATGAGATGGAGGCACTGGTATTGCGCGCTGCTGCAAGGGCCATGCGCTCATGCAAGCGCAGTTGCATCGCCTCTTCATAGCGGCTGTAGACTGCCTCCCCCACATGACCAGGGTTACCCCTGAAAAATCCCACAAGCTCTTTGAGAAGGGGGATCGGGCGTACGGGAATTTCCGCATGCAGCGCTCGCCCAAGCGCCCTTTGAAGCTTGGCGAATTGCAGTTGTAGGGTTGCCAATGTTCCTTCCTGAAGCAGGAGCTGCACCCGAAATTTATGCTCATTGGGGTGATTGTAGAGCCTAGCTCTCTCCCCAGGATACCTAAACAGCGCCTCAAAGGCACTTTTGTGTTTTAATAGATCGCCGACCCATCCATCTAGTATCTTAATTGGACTGAGGTGGACAAATTCTGTTAACACGTCTCGATCGAGTTCGACACCTTCTACAGCTAAAAAGAGGGAGGAGCAAAAGGCATGTTTTGGATCTCTAAACAGGCTCGCAACATTGAGCTGCGCGAAGGAGATGTCATTATCGACGCAGTAGACTTTATGATCTTGCGCAAGGATATAGTTGCTAAAGCGTCCATCCCCAGGTTTTGTTAAAAGAGCGCAGAGAAAGGCCCAGGTCCACTGTTTTTTTGCGGCAGGAGATAGGGAGTTCCAGGATAGGGGTTCTGTGAGTTTGTCAAGGGGGTTTCCCTCAACTCCTTGAGAGATCAGCACGGGGTAGCTCTCCTCTTTTCTCTCCACTTGCCCACCTGGTTTTTTGAGTTCTTGGGTGACGGTCATACGGATCAGTTCGACTGCTGGAGTCAAAGGCCCAGCCATTCTCTCGGTCAGTGCATGGATGGCTTTTTCCATGGCGGGATGGGTGGGGTATTGTTTTAGAAACACAGCATCCCCTTCGGAGGTGAGAAAGTTCACGTTGTGGAGCGCTTCTTTTCCAAAGCGCGAGCGGATGTCTCCATTCTCCTGAAAGAGTCCCTGGCTGCCAAATGTCATATACTCGGGCTTAAGGTAGACGGTTGTCTCCCCAATGGTGAGTTTAACAGTTCGTGTTCCTTGAGAGGTCGTCTGAGCAACGCGATCAGCCTGGACAAATTTTTCTAGAGTGGTGAGCAGATGCTTCTCATCTCGAAGAGTGGATTGGCGAAGACCGCTCGGGTTTGGGATAAGGGAGAGGCTTTTCACAACTTCTGGACTCTTAACTCGATCCAGATAATAAGCCCGGAGTTGGTCTTTTGGATCCTCAAGTGTTGAGAGCTGTCTGTAGTATGTCTCATGCCCTTGAATGGGATAGGAAGTGATTGCTCGAATCATCGGATTCAGGGAGCTTGCATCTTGAATCGATGCCATTTTGGTTGTTAGAGCGCTCTCCAGAAGATTATACCCTTTGAAGAGCTCCTTCAGTCGAGGGAGGATGGGTTGAATATCAGCAGCCATTTCATCTAGAGTATGCTGAGCCAAGATCTGCTCTAGGGAGTGATACAGGGGCTGAATCACCAGTGTCTTGACTTGTTGGAGCTTTTCCCACTCGTGGATAGAGGGTTCATAAGAGTTTTTTCTCACAAGTTGTAATTGTGCAACATACAGGGTTTCTAAGGCTGATTTGAGAACTACTTTACTATCGGGATGGAGCTCCATCTCATCGATCATACCTAAAGGAGCTGTTGCTTGTAGGCCGAAGTAGAACCTTAAATCACTCAGAAGATGGGTAAGGGGAAAAATATAGTGATCAGCTATGATTTCAGAGTTAAGAGGAGAAGGTTGCTGGTCTTTTTTAAGAACATGGTTATAGAACGCAACATAGCCTTTTAGAAGATTGATAAGGTTGCGATCAAAACTCGAGGGCTGAAGATGCTCTTTGCAAAATGCTTCGAATCGATCGCCATGGGGGGGATGACATAAGGCTTCATGTTGATACGCATGCCATAAGTGAAGAGAGGGCTGTTGGCAGAGCTCGATTGTGCGCTCAGACTCCATTCGTGATATGATGACTTTGCTCGATCCAAGAGTCAACCCCGTCGCCGTGTCTCCTAGGGGGGTAAAGAGAAGTTTTAAAACCTTATTAAATTGGTAAAAATAGTCTTGATGAAATTGCTCTAGCGATCCGACGGACACTTGTTTATCCTCGGGCACTTCTACAAAAATGAGCAAATGTACTGGTGAGTGGGGCATGCTCTCCATCCTCGCTGCTGTATCGAGAAGCCTCACCGAAAAAGGGAGTGGAGAAGGGCCTATTAACTCTAAAGCATGATCGAGTAAGGATTGGAGGAGGAGGCGTAAATGGGTATGGACGTCATCTTGCAATTTCCCTATGTCTAATTCAGAAGTGAGCTCTTTGGAAAAGGCTTCCCGATAGTGTTTGAGTCGGTTTCTATGTTGAGATAGCGTAGGCAGAGACACCTCTGACTTTATGGGGAGGGCATCTAGCGCCTCAGTCATCTTTTTGCGCAGTGCATTTGCTGGGTGGTTCCTTAGCCTTCCTAATAATCGGTTCTGGGCTTCCTCATAGGCCTTTGGTTTAAGAGGTGGGGAACTTCTCCAAGCGTTGAATTGATCGACAACTTTTTGTGCACGTCGCTCTTGTCCTTCCCTCATTGCCTCATCAAATTCTTTGAGCAAAGGGCCATTCTGGGCAAAGAGATATTCAAACAATCGGAATTGGATTTCTGCTAGATTGTATTCTAGATCGTCTTCAACAGAGTATGTGAGAATGTGTTGGCATTGTTCTAAGAGTGCTTCTATTTGGGCGGGCTGTTCTTTGAGTAAGCATGTAACGACTTGGCGTTTGATATGACAATGACTTTCTATTTGATTCGGTGTGGCTTCGATTAAAGGAAGTAGAAGTGCTAAGAACGTTTCTTTTTCATATGCATAGAGCTTGTCCACGTTTGACCCAACTTCAGTGATTAATTTGTCTGGTTGGCTTAACACCTCCAGCTTGCTCATCAGAGCATTTGCCTCGCGGTGTTCTGGAGAGATATCAACGGGAATCGAACGCTCTCCTGTGATGTTGAATGATTGACAAAAACTCTCAGCAATGCACCTTACCTTTTCTTCTGTCGATGCCTTCAATTGGATAATTTTCGAGTGAGCAAGTACCTGCAACCCTTTGTCTCTTTGTCCTGGGGTTGAAAGGATAGAGGTGCACATGCTGAACAAGTTTATGGCTTTGAGCTCCTCAGGTATCTCAATGCCTAATCTTGCATTCACTTTTTCACTCAGACTTCTTTCCCCTTCCAGCCGATACGCCTCAGGGATCAGTCTTTCCCAAATTTCTCTAGTTTTTGCGCAGAGAGAGAGGAAGGAGATGCGATGGAGATCAATAAAGGAAGGTTCCGGGGCACGCTTACTCAAAAAGTCAGGCAATCCTAGAACCGCACCCTTGACGAGAGCTCCGGTAGTGCCTCCATTAAAGCAGGATGCAATTTGTTGAAGTAAATGAGCTTCAGAATCTAGAGCTTTGATGGCAGCTTTCGCACACCGGTATTCATATTCGATGTCAGCTTTCCCTTTTTGTTTTTCAAAAAATGCAACAGCAACTCCGACACTATTAACTAGTGATGCCTTTACCCCCTCAGGAATACGAGTCTCTTGTTTCTGATGCATGAGCAGCTCCAAAAAGAGGCGGTATGTTTTGCATAAAGGGATTTGCAGGTCTCGATGATCGAATAGAGCCTCTTGGGAAACAACTTTGTCCAGTTCTTTAACAATGGAAGTTAAGTTGACTCCCTCGATAGATTGTTGTGTAACAAGACGTTCTACAAGGGCAACTCCCCCCTCAAAAAGACCCTGAAGAGTTTGAATGCGGTCGTTTTCTGTACCTTGCTGAAGAGCGAGAGCGAGTTCTTCAAGGCGTTTGTTCGTGGAGTTTTGTACAACTGAACCTGCCATTTTTCTTCCCTATCTTAAACCAAGGTTTTTTAAGAAAAATGTTATTCTCATGATTTGTATTTATCAAGAAAACTATCAAGATCGTGGGTACATACTGGGCGCAATCCTCCCCACCTCGTGAAGTCTTTCTCTGTTCCCTTATCCTCGCCAAGCCCAAGGCCCCTTCGGGCCCCAAAAGGGACTGTTGGGAAAGTCCATTCCCACACCTTTTGCGTTTTTTTTGGTAAAATCAAAATGTTTGCAAATCTCCTATACTTAGGTATATGTAGATTTTTAACTCTTTTGATTTTTCTCAAAAATCGCTGCAAAATCTGTAG
>JASBRR010000046.1 GCA_030149435.1 Simkaniaceae bacterium | reverse complement strand
TACTTTTCGACTTTCCTTCCGCGCAAATAACCTCTCAAGGTTCACTTCTTTTGGAAGAGGTCGATGTCCATCGACCTCTTCCCTAGGTTTCACTCCATACTTAGCGTTATATTCCTCGATAAAGGTGGGTAAAAAGGCATTTGCTTCTTCTATGCTTGAGATGTTTTGTAGTCTCATCTCTTTGATTAGCCGGTCCTGCATTGTTCCATGGGCTCTTTCAATCCTTCCTTTAGCCTGGGGACTATGCGCATAGATGAGTTCAATATCTAGCTCTTTTAGTACCCTGGAAAAGTGGGTTGTTTGTGAGATTTCTCCTCCTCTTGTCACTTTTTAAAGTTGTTAATACCTCAGATTTAACCAAGGGATCGGTGGCATTTGGGCTCACATTTCCTCTCCGCTTTGAAATGAGCCCCTCTGCTCCTTCAAGTCGGTACTTCTTCCTCACTCTTTTGAGTTGTCTTAGCGAGAGACCAAGCTCTACGCTTGTCTGTCGCAAAGTCAACTTTTTCTTATCTACTTCCTTCATCACTCCGTATCTTCATGCTTCCTCGATACTCATTCTTTTCTCCATTCACTTCCCTTTGGGTTAATCCTAAGGGTGACATTTTAACTTTTTTCCCACAGAACATATCAGAACATTGATAAAAAAAACTCTATTCAATATATTATCGGATTTTCAAGGGTAAACATGAAAAAGAACTCTATTCTTTGGATACTGGTATTATTGTGCTTAAGCAACGGAGCGCATGCAAAGACAAAAAGAGTTAATGCACTACAACGGCCAATTTATCAAATTGCTAAAGCGGATCATCCTGTAACCGATGAGAAGCCTTTTGTCATTTTAACACTCTCCTATAACAACAAGCAATTTTACGAAAAAAATCTCAAATCTATACTAGATCAAGATTACAGCAATTACAGAGTCATATACATTGATGATTGTTCAACAGATGGAATGAGCGAAAAAGTCCAAGGTTTCTTAAAGGAATATGATACGGAAAACCGCGTTTCATACATCAGAAATAAGACAAATCGTGGACCACCAAAAAACCATTATGATGCAGTGCACTCATGTAATAACGATGAGATTATTGTAGTTGTAGATGGTGATGATTTCCTAGCCCACCCTCAAGTATTAAATCGCTTAAACACATACTATGCAAACCCTGCTGTTTGGTTAACTTATGGAGACTTTGCTGAATATCCATCTTTAGCAACTGGTAAGAAAAGAAAACATGGTGGCTCCTATCCAATTGACTGGAATGCCTCTAGAGGAATTAGAACGCCCCCCTTTATTAGCTCCCACCTTAGAACCTATTATGCAGGTTTATTCAAACAGATAAAGTTACAAGACTTTTTTATAAATGGTAAATTTGGGCAAGCTGCAGCGGATCTTATATCTATGTATCCAATGCTTGAAATGTCAACAAAAGAGCATGCATTTTTTATACCAGAGGTACTATACCTCTATAACACAGGCAACCCTATTTCCGAGTTCCAAATAGTTAATGCAAAGCAGATGGAAGTTTTTCATTCTTTGACTAAGTACCCAACATACAAACCTCTTACAATTGATCCAACAGCCAGTTATAATTCTGAAATAAGAGATGCAGTAGATCTTATCGTTTTCTCTTACAATCGCCCTTTACAGCTATATGCATTTTTGGAGTCAGCGCAAAAACATATGATAGGCAACTACCAGATAAAAGTGGTTTACAGAGCAAATGGAGAGCCTTATGACCAGGGATATCAAGAGGTCAAAGTAGCGTTTCCAACAGCCGAATTTATCCAGCAATCGTCAACACCTTATGAAGACTTCGCACCGATAATAAATAAACTCGCTTTTGATCAAGAGGTCTCTCAAAACGCGTTTGTCCTTTTTGCGGTTGATGACATCATAATTAAGGATTGTATTGACCTACCCATGGCAGTTAAGTCTTTGAAAGACACTAAAGCATATGGCTTCTATTTTAGACTAGGGACCCACGTTGACTACTCTTATGTGCAAAATTTCAAACAAGGCGTTCCTCAGCTGATAGAAATGGGCAATGGAATATATGCTTGGCAATTTTCTGGGGGTAAAGGCGACTGGGCTTACCCAAACAATGTAGATATGACGCTATATAAAAAGGCTGATATTAAGAGAGACTTAGAGTCAATCAATTTTCGTGACCCCAATACCCTAGAAGGACATTGGGCTATGAAGCAGGATTTGCGGAAAGTGGGGCTTTGTCTTGAAAGCTCAAGAATTGTTAATCTCCCTTGTAACAGAGTTGAGGAAAGTGGGTACAATAACAGATTAGTCAGCTCTCCATTGACGACAGCGGAACTATTAGAGCTATTCCAAAAGGGTTATAAGATAGATATTGAAGATCTTAAAGGGTTTAAAAACAGCTCAGCACATTGCGAACATCCCCTTAAGTTTATCTGGAGAACAGCTGAGCAATGAAAAGAATATTTCGTTTCATCTTATTTCTATTTGCTAACGCAGGATTGATATTTCTGATTGCTAATAAATGTATAGCAACAGAAAACTACCCACTCACCTTAAGAGACTCTTTCGAAAAACTAATGGGCTCAGAAACTATCGCCTGGAAACACTTAGTAAATAGCTACGACCATAATTGCATAGATTTCTATAAGAAAAATTATGAAAAACATAGAGATAAGCAATTTGATACAAAATCTACTTTTAACATTCCTAGAGTGGTTCATTTAATATGGCTAGGACCCCTGAATTTTCCTTCCAAGTCAGTAACAAACATTCGCTCCTGGATAAAGCGAAATCCCAACTGGACCTTTGTTTTCTGGACTGATAGAAAGCGGTTGCCTCCCTGCCCAGAGATGGAAGTGCGATATATCAAAGATTTTCAATTTGGTTTTTTAGAAAGGGAGTTTGCCCTATCTCAAAACTGGGGAGAAAAAGCTGACATTCTTCGTTATGAAATTCTATATCAGGAAGGTGGAGTCTACACTGATCATGATGCCAATTGTTTACTACCATTTGACAACCTAACCGCCTATGATTTCTTTGCTTGTTTGGAAATGCCTCATCGTGAGCGTATTGGAGGAAGGGCTGTAACAGTGGGAATTGGAGTTATTGGTTCAAAGCCCGAACATCCTATTCTTCTTGCTGCTATAAATAACGTAATGGAAAGGTGGGACGAAATTACTAATAATTACTCGGTGGGCAATTATAAACTAATAATGAACCGAACTTATATTGCAATGACTTATGCATGTGAGGAACACTTGAACTTGCCAAGATATTCTAATATTGTCTTTCCTTCGTGTTACTTTTATCCACAATATGGGTTACCAGCTTTTTACTCATATCATTTTTATAGTGCATCCTGGTCTAAACCCAGACCCAAAAGGGCTATCAAACGTTAAATTTTTGCTCTTGTAGGGTAACTCTTTATATTTTATTACTGAAAAAAAAGTGCAACAAAATAAGACTAGAGAAATTCAATGAATCTAAGAACTATTACAAAAAGATTGTTTAACACAATATTTTCCCTTTTAGTTTTGACAGTATTACAACACTCCTTCGATTGTCGGTGTGAAGCAGCTGAAATAAGCCAACTTAGCATGACCGATCCGTTTGAATCACTCATGGGCTCCGAATTAGACAATTGGCATTATTTAAGAAATGGTTCAGATCGCTTTTTTATTGAATTCTACAAAGGAGTTTATGAACGAAATAAAGATGCGCAATATAGCGATCATACAACAGTTAAAATTCCTAAGGTGCTGCATCTAATTTGGCTAGGTCCACTCGACTTTCCTGCTGAATCCGTAAAAAATATTGAAACATGGATAGAACAAAACCCCTCTTGGACATTTGTTTTTTGGACGGACAGAGAACGCCCTACTCCATGCCCTGGAATGCAAACACGCTATGTAAGTGATTTTAAATTTGATTTTTTGAGAAAAGAATTTGAAGCCTCCAGCAACTGGGGGGAGAAATCAGACATCCTTCGATATGAAATTCTATATCAGGAAGGTGGAGTCTACACTGATCATGATGCAAACTGCATGCGTTCATTCGACGGACTCAATGGAGGTTACGATTTTTACGCCTGTCTTGAGTTACCCCATAGACTTTTCAAAGAGCGCACTGTTACTGTTGGGATTGGTATAATTGGATCTAAACCAAAACACCATGTGCTTCGTCAAGCAATAAATAATGTCCATGAGAACTGGGGAAACATCTCAAAACGATTTTCTTCCTCTGATAAAATGCTAGTATTGAATAGAACCTATATTGCAATGACCTATGCCTGTGAAACCCACCTAAATTTGCCTGGAAATACAGATATTGTCTTTCCAGCATGTTATTTTTATGCAAGGCATGGACTACCAGCGTTTTACTCAACCCATTATTACGGCAGTGCTTGGTTTAATAAAGACGATGAAAGCACACCCAAAAAACAGAAAAAGGACAAAAAATGGAGCTTAAAGAAGCTATTTCAGTAATGCCTTTCGGTCCCTATCAGTAGGATGAGCGTAATAGCTCTACTTATTGAGAGTCCCCTCTTCTCAATAAGGTTCTTATAACTATTATTGTTAGAGCAAATAAAACAAAAGAAACCAAAGAGCTAATAAAAAAGTACTTTTTTACTGATTGTTTTATTGGTAGAGCAATTTTTCGTTCTTTAGACCCGGGCTCTCCCGCTTGCCACTCACCTAAGTAGGCATGATTAACAAATGCATAGTTTGAAAATTTTGTATCCTTGATACGTCTCAAAGAGAAAAATTGTGGGGGGAGTATCAACTCAGAAGGCTCAAGGGGAGTTTTTGCTATAACCGCATCGGAAAGCGGTAAAAACGTCCTAAAGACTACCAAGTGCGTTTTGAGATAAGAATCTAATTTGGAACTATTAAGATCATATGTTGTGTGATTTAGCTTGTTGAACAGTTCAGTGTGATGACTCCAATTATTTTTTATCAATTCAATAGTATGAGAAATAATTCTTCCCTGACTACATGCTCCAATACAAGCATTAGATTTTTTGTCATGAGCATAGTTTGCAGTTGGCCAGATATTTTCTGCGAAGCAGAAAAATGAGAAATTATTTGTTAGAACTTTGAAGTTTCTCAGTGGAGTCACATCATGGTCTGCATAGATTCCACCAAATTTGTCTAAGAGCATATAGCGCAATAAATCTGACTTTTCCCCGTAATTACTCGACTCATAGTATAATGGAACAAGGCTAGAGTCACTTGACTCTAGAAAACTATGGATATTTTTGAATTCAACAAAATCTAAATCTAAACCTTCTATTGCTTTTCTATTGTCACGGTCAGTCCAGAAGTAAATCTTAAAGTCGGGGTTAATTTCCTTCCAAAGCTCAATGTTTCTTATGGACTTCTTTGGGAAATGTCTGGGACCAATCCAGATTAAATGCACAACCTCAGGAATGGTACCAGCTTTCTTAAAATTTATATCTTTTTGATTATCTAATGTTTCGAACAAACTTGCATAGGTATCATATGTTGTTCGCGTGGCTTTAATATTTCTCTCAATATTTTCATAAACTTGAGAATTCGTCTTTTTTATCTCAGCAAACTCATTCTCAGAAATCGCAATAAATTCATCATACGCGTTACCCCATAAGAGGCATGAAAATAGGATTGCATAAAGAACAATTAATTTTTTTTTCACTAACTTACCTAAATACAGTCAACTAAACTACAAAACATGATAGCTATAAACCATGAAAGAGGCAACTCCTAACTTATTATAAATCTATTACAAATAAAGGTTTAAACTGGAGAATCTTCGATGAGTTGCAGGTCTTCGTAGTACTTCTTGAGGTCGCGGTAGCGCGCTGCATCTTCAAAACGCATATCTTTTGCCGCTTGTTTCATCTCTTTTTCGCACTCTTGGACTTTGTGCTTTAAGCTTTTTGGATCAAGGGGGATGGGCGCCTCTACTTTTTCAGCAAGCTTTGCATCTGGCATTTCTTCAATCAGATCCTCTCCAAGTTCCTTTTTGACAGTCTTAGGTGTAATTCCATGCTTGAGGTTGTGAGCCTCTTGGACCTTGCGCCTCGCTTCAGTGATCTCTATGGTACGTGCAATTGAGTGTGTTTTTTTGTCGGCATACATGATGACCCGTCCATTTTCGTTCCGCGCGGCGCGTCCACATGTTTGAATCAGAGAGGTTTCACTGCGCAAAAACCCTTCCTTATCAGCGTCTAAAATGGTAACAAGAGTCACCTCGGGAATATCCAATCCCTCTCTTAGAAGGTTAATCCCGACGAGAACATCAAAAACACCGCGCCGCAAATCTTTGATGATTTCCATCCGCTCCAAAGTGTCGATATCGGAGTGTAAGTACTTCGCTTTAATTCCAATGTCTTGCAGATATTTGGATAAGTCTTCAGAAAGTTTCTTTGTCAGTGTTGTAACGAGAACGCGCCCCCCCTTTTCTGTCTCAATCCGAATTTCATCAAGAGAGTCGTCGACTTGATTGGTAGCGGGGCGCACTTCGATATGGGGGTCTAAGAGACCTGTAGGACGAATAATCTGTTCGACGATATCACCACCCGATTCGTTCACTTCCCAGGGGCCCGGGGTTGCAGAAACAAAAACGGCTTGAGATAGGTGATCATAAAACTCCTCAAACTTAAGGGGACGGTTGTCATAGGCAGAGGGCAAGCGAAAGCCAAATTCAATAAGGGATTTCTTCCTAGCGCGATCCCCATTATACATCGCGCGGATCTGAGGCAGCGTTTGATGGGACTCATCAATAAAGAGGAGGAAGTCATCGGGGAAATAATCGAGTAAGCAGGCTGGGGGCTCCCCTTCTCGTCTTTTTCCAAAATGTCTAGAGTAGTTTTCAACGCCTTTGCAGTATCCAATCTCTTTGATCATTTCAAGATCATAGCGGGTGCGTTGGTTGATGCGCTGCTCTTCGACAAGGAGGTTTTCTTTCATGAAAAACTCTCGGCGCTCTTTGAGCTCTTGTTTGATCGTGTCCATCGCGCTGAGTCTCACCTCTTCTGGCGTCACGTGGTGCGATCCAGGATAAATCGACATGTGACTGACATCGCACTGAATTCTTCCAGTAAGCGGGTCAATTTCAACAATGCGTTCGACTTCGTCACCAAAAAAGTAAATGCGATAGGCCATGTCGTCTTCATAAGCTGGGACCACTTCTAAAATATCCCCCCTCACCCGAAAGTGTGTGCGGGAGAGCTCAAAATCATTGCGCGTATATTGAAGCTCTACTAAGTGAAGTAAAACATCATCCCGTTTGTATGTTTCACCTACTTTCAATGTCAGTTTCATATTTTGGAAGTATTCGGGCAATCCTAAGCCATAAATACAAGATACTGATGAAACAATAATCACATCTTCTCTTTCTAAAAGTGAGCATGTCGCTCGAAGACGGAGCTTTTCAATCCGATCATTAATCGATAAATCCTTTTCAATGTAGGTGTCAGTACGTGCAATATAGGCTTCGGGTTGGTAGTAATCATAGTAAGAGACAAAGTATTCAACAGCATTTGAAGGAAAAAGAGACTTAAACTCCTGATAGAGTTGAGCTGCAAGGGTTTTATTGTGAGCAAGAATCAATGTGGGCTTTTGAACCTGCTTAATGACGTTTGCCATGGTAAAGGTTTTACCAGAGCCTGTAATCCCTAGAAGCACTTGAAAGCGCTTGCCCAATTCGATTCCCTTGCTCAATCGGTCAATCGCTTGCTCTTGGTCTCCTTGAGGTGAAAATGGGGTCTCTAACTTAAACATGGTATCTGGAGAGGAGGGGTTTATAAAATCCCGATTGCTCGAGGACATCTACAGCGACTATAAAGAGAGCAAAAAGCATCACAATAATCAATAGAGCTTTCCCCCTCGGGGTCTGATAAAACTTTGGCTTTTTTAGGTGCCAGGCCATAAGCGCTGGAAGCAAGATCAAAAGAATTGCTACAAAGGCTCCTGCATACTCAAGGGCTAAGATGAACCCTTTTGGATAGGTCAAAACAAAGATCATAGGGAAAAGAAACGTCAGGATGAGTGCCCCTAGTTTGCCTTTCCAACTTTTTTTGATCTTTAAGCCATCAATCAAAAAGTCTGAAAGACTGAGAGAAACCCCTAAAAATGAGGTAATAATCGCAAAGAAGGCAAAGAATTGTGCACCCATTTTAATCCATCGATTATTCACAATATCTACGAGTGGGGCAATGGCAGTTTTTCCATGCGTCCAAGCAGCAGCTAAACTGTCTCTCCCTTCTACAGGAACAATTCCAAGGATCAGAACCTGCCAAAGAATATAAATAAAAAGAGGGATGAGGCTTCCTACAAAGAGGACCCTTCTGAGTTGCTTCCGATCGTGATTCATATAAGTTGTCAGTGTGGGAATAATAATGTGGTAGCCGAAGGAGGTAATGACAACAGGAAAAGGGATCAATAGCGTTTTGATATCAAAGTGCATGAGCAGGTCCCCGTCGACGTGCTCTGGCAAAAAACCCACGAGCAAAACATAGGAAATCACAAGGCCAAACATCAAAAGGCGATTGATGAGATCAACTCCAAGAGTCCCCAGATAAACAAAGCCACCAAATACAAAAGGAAGGACGAAAGAAGCCAGCCAATTAGGTAGATGATATCCTGTCATTTGATGAAGTGCTGTTTTAAATAGAGGGGCACTTGCAGCAATATAAGCTGCTATGAGCGAGTAAAGCAAAAGTAAATAAACAACCCACGCAAGGACCTTTCCCCAATTTCCTATGGTTTTATGAACCATAGAAATCAAATTAACCTCTCCTTTCAGTGAGCAGTTGACATCGAGAAAAAAATAGGCTGTCATCAGCATGAAAAACCAGCAGATGAAAAAGATCGCAAGGGATAGACCAAACCCTACAAAAGCTGTCATAATGGGCAATGCGAGCATCCCTGCGCCAATCGTCGTTCCGGCAACTAGAAGGACTGCGCCCAAAAAGTGATTCATACGCATGGCAGGTCCTAGTTTAAGGTTTAGGGAATAAATTAATCCCTAACATCTGCGTGAATTGATAGAAGAAAATAAACAGGGCAACAAATAGCACAAGGAGCAGAACTGTCCGCCCCCCAGGCACTCTATCTTTGATTAGAGTCTTTTTATGGTATCTTCCGATCCAAACCATGAGTGCTGGGAATATTCCAAACAGCACAACGGCACATATCCCTCCCGCAAAGTTGAGCGCCTGAAAAAAGAGCTGCGGAAAGAGGAGAGAAAAGATAAGTGGAGGAACAAGAGCCAATAAGCAGATCCAGATCTTTTCTCTTTTTTGCTTTTTGATTTTTAACCCATCGCGGAAAAAATGGACCAGGCTAAGCGATTGCGCTAAAAACGATGTTAAAATCGCAAAGAATGCAAGACACTGCGCAGCATAACCGATTACACTAGAACCTAAGTAACTTCTAAGAACTTGGGCTGCGTCAATATCCTTTGTAAAACCTTTTTGTATCTCATCATATGGAAGAACACCTAAAGCAACCACTTCCCATATCAAGTAAATCACTAAAGCAAAAATAGACCCGGAGAGGATTGCTTTACGCACCCTTTTTCGATCTCCTCCCATGTAATGCATCAAGCTAGGAATCATATTATGGAAGCCAAACGAGATAATCAAAATGGGGAAGGAAAAGAGCGTGTATTTCGCTTCAAAATGCATCAAAAGCTTAGGAGCAATAAATTTGAGCCCGAGCACTGTTAGAATGGCATATGCAACGATCTTTCCAAACATAAGGGCGCGATTAACATGATCTACAGGCCTTGTCCCGAGGTAAACAAGCCACCCAAAAAAGAGCACAAAAAAGAGCGTTGCGATCCAATCTGGCATTGCTGCATGCGTTATCTGCTTTGTAAAGGCTGCCGTGTGATTCCCGCTAAGAGACATATACGCTACGAGAAGTGCGTAGAAGAGAAACAGGTACAAAACCCAACATAGTAGGCGCCCGATAGGCCCAAGAGTCTGTCCCACCATAGAGATTAAATTCACAGGCTTATCAAACCACCCCATGATTTCAACCATTAAAAACGCTGTGGTCGTCATGAAGAGCCATGCGATGAAAAACATGGCGAGGGACGGGAAAAATCCCGCTAGTCCTGTCAGTATCGGCAAGCCGAGCATTCCAGCACCAATACAACTACCTGTAATTAAAAGTGTTCCCCCTAGAACGCTCCCTTGCTTCGACATCTAGGTATCCTAACTTTTATTTTTTAGCTTTTCTTCTGTTCTGATTTCTTGACCAAGTCGCCCGAGCTCATATCCATCATAATCAACAAACCTGAAAAAACGCTCAAATTCAGGGAAAACATGACAGACTTGCTTTGCCATTTCTTGAGC
The DNA here is from genome assembly GCA_030149435.1 of Simkaniaceae bacterium. GTDB lineage: Bacteria > Chlamydiota > Chlamydiia > Chlamydiales > Simkaniaceae > JASBRR01. The sequence goes on along the minus strand of JASBRR010000046.1, from coordinate 20,580 downwards.
AATATAACGGTACATTGGATGCCCTGCAGGAGAGGAGCGAAGCTCGCACATCCACTGAAGTGCTCTCAAGTTGACATGGAAATACCATTGGATATTGTAAGCCATTGGAACAACGTATTGCGCTTCTTCGGGAAGTTCTACAGCAATCTCATCGTAAACGGCCTTAGCCTTTTCCATCGCTTCTCTGTACTCTTGCTCCATCTCAGTGCCAATAATCGCAGGGGGGATGTAATATCCGAGCTCACATGTCAGTGGTTGTCTAGATTGAGTCAGGATACGATGGCGTTGTAAATCGCGATAAATTCCAAAGTCAGCAACAATTTCAAAGGTGAACTCTGCATGCTCTAAAGCTCTTGGAGACTTATGGCGTCTATTCTCTCTATGGTTAGCACCGGCCTCAAAGATTCTTGCGAGATCCTCTTGAGGGAGCTTACGGCATACCTCCTGGAGCTCCGTGAGCCCTGCCTTGGTATTATCAAATAGCAATGCTGCTGCTACTTTAACGGGACTTTCGAGATCATAATTAACTAGACGGACACCTGGAGAACTCAGAGGCTCAATATTTGAGGCATATTGGTCAGCCATCAGTTTGAGCTCCTCGTCCATTTTTTCTCTGAACTTTGCATACGTTTGCTGGTGCTTATGAGAGGGTTCAGCTCTTCGAATAAATGAAGGAATCACCTTTGTAAGCTCTTGGTGGGATGTGCGGGCGATATCTTGCAACTCATTTAAATTGTGGCAGTTAAGTTTCTGTAGCAAGGTCTCAAAAAAGCGCCCATTTCCATATAGACCCATATTGGTCATCGCACTTGCAGGAAGTAAACCACGCAAACAATCCAATACTTTGGCGCGAAGTGCAGCCGTATATGCAACATTTGAGACGTCGGGCTCCTTAGGGAACTCCTTCTCAATCTGTTCCGTTAAAATAGGAATGAGTTTTCCATAAGTCTCGAAGAGATGATTACATGTTTCAAGGTAGATATCCTTATAAGCTGAAGTCATCAATATCGGCTCGCGATAAAAGAGATACTCCCCTTCATATTTCTGATCAAAATAGATGTAGCGGGTCGATTTTTCTAATGGTGACCCTCCAATACGACTATCTTCGATCACCTTGGCAGCGATCATAGACACGTTTTCTATGGCAAGGTGTGCGCCACCAAGCTCTCCAATCGAATCATCTCCATATCCATCCAAAATCCGGTCATAAAAGTTCTGAGCCTTCTTGATCGCTACACTTTGTTCTTCATTTTTCTCATCACTCTCAACAGATCGATGGGAAACAATCGAGCCGAACGCCGTTTCATCGTTTAGAATAAACTCTTTGAGAAGCAAGGCGCGGAGGCCCAGGCTAGAGCGAGAGTAGCGGGAAAAAAGCGCTCCCTTGATCACTTCAGGCAAGTTCCGGAGAGCAAAAATGTTCGTCGACGTGTTCGTCACGTACTGCTCAATGATTTTTCGCTGTTCATCTGTAAATTCTTCATAGTTATCGAGCATAAAACACCTTTTGCGCTGTCATAGTGTTTTTCTAGTTTAATGCTTTTATTATTTTTTGATAAGGATTGACTTTTTTGCCCCTCATTTCAAAAATGTGGTGAATATGGAAGTGCCCCAATACTCAATCTTAAGACGCCCAAGAAGAAATAGGAAATCCCCAGCAGTGCGTAGCCTCTGCCAAGAGACTGTTTTGACTCCTGCCGATTTCGTCGCCCCTTTCTTTATTATTAATGGAGAAAAAAAACGGGATCCTAGCCCTTCTATGCCAGGAATCGAACGCCTTTCAATCGATCAGCTCGTCAAGGAAGCAGAGACTTTACATATGGCTGGAGTCCCCGCCATTGCAATTTTTCCCCATATTGCCCCTGAACTTAAAAACCCGGAGGGGTCTGAGGCATGGAACCCCGAGGGACTTGTTCCTCGCGCTATCGAGCTAATTAAAAAGGAGATCCCCTCCCTCTGCATCATCACTGACATTGCCTTGGATCTCTACACCTCTCACGGCCATGATGGTCAAGTCAACGATCAAGGGGAAATTGATAATGACTTAACTTTAAGCGCCCTTGAAAAGCAAGCGATTACGTATGCTGCATCGGGTTGTGATATTCTCGGACCCAGTGACATGATGGATGGGAGAGTACTCGCCATTAGAGATGCCCTAGACGAGCAAGGCCTCACAAACACCTCAATCCTATCCTATGCTGCGAAATATGTCTCTTCTTTCTATACTCCCTACAGGCATACTGTGGGATCGTCGGTCACATTTGGGGACAAAAGGACCTACTTCATGAACCCTGCGAATAAGAGAGAAGCGATTCTTGAAGCTCTTCTCGATGAAGCGGAAGGGGCTGACATGCTCATGGTCAAGCCTGCCCTCCCTTATATTGATGTCCTGTCAGCAATTAAAGAGCAAACAAACCTCCCTGTGGGTGCCTTCCACGTCAGTGGGGAGTATTCCACGGTAATGGCAGCCCACGAAAAGGGGTGGATAAATGCACAAGATGCTTTTTATGAATCACTTACCTGCTTAAAGCGCGCAGGCGCTGATTTTATTTTTAGTTATGCGATTAGCCAAGTCCTTGACATTCTGGGATCTTAAGTAAAGCTAATAAAAAAGTCTGTACACAGCACCAAAAATCTGCAATCATAATGGAGAGGGGCCAAACAAAAAAGGGGGACGGTCGTGATAGAAAATGGCAAGCAAGTCGCTATTGAGTATAGTGTTTGTACAGATGATCAGAGTCAAATCGATAGCAATGTGGGCAAAGATCCATTAGTTTTTCTCTTTGGAGGGCATCAGATCCTTCCGGCTCTCGAAGAGTCACTCCAAGGTCTAGAGGTAGGAGATACGAAGCATGTTACCCTAGGACCTGAAGATGCGTATGGCGTTGTGAATGACCAAGCCTATAAAGAGGTCGATGCAAAGCTGATCCCCGAAGACCTGCGCTTTGAAGGAGCTCTTCTTGTGATCGCTGACGAGCAATTTGGGGAAATGCTGATCCGTATCGACTCTCTTATTGATGACAAAGCAGTCTTAGATTTCAACCACCCACTTGCTGGAAAAACTCTTGTCTTCGATGTCAAGGTGCTTGACATCTCTTAAGAACGAGAGTCAAACAACGTAGGATAAAGCCTTTTACCAGTAGCAGCTCTTGCTCCGGCATCTCTAAGCGAAACAGCGACAGCATATCCTAAATTCGAGCGACTACTCTTTGTTAAGAACATATCTAAAGGGATCACGAAAGCGATCCCTTTATTTCTATAACGCGAACCATTGACAATATCTGTTGCGCTCGTCCAGTCATACCAGACTGAGAACCTAAATCCACTCTTAAAGTAGCGCCCGATATCGAATTGAGCCCCATAGTCTCGAGCTAAAAACTTTCCAATACTGACTTTGAAATCGACTTGCATCGGCTTCCAATCGTAGTATAAGTCTAGAAAGTACTGATAACCAATAAAATGGATGTATTTAGGTTTGAATCCTTCAAACTGCCTGACTTGAGTTGTAAAACCAAGCCCTCGATAGTTTCTCTTTAATACTCCCGCCCCCTCAAAACCAATTGCCCACGACTGCCCAGCAGGATAGTAGAGAAACTCCGCAGCAATACCTCCATAAGCTGATTCAAAATAGCCTGCTGCGAGACGCCCATACCACCCCTTTTTCAAATAAAGCCCTTTTTGAATAAAGGCTTGTTCTAGAGAGAGTGTTTGCCCCTCATAATATCTAACACTATCTGACCGAACATTAGGCAGCTGAGAGGGATTCAGTCGATCCATGTCTCCTACTTCAGATGAAGTGCTTGCAATGTTGTAAGCCCCTTGAATTTTGTAGCATACATTATCAAATAGATACCCTTCAGTCCCCCCGATCAACCCAAAGCTATACTTATACTTTCCCGTAACACTGCCGAAAAATGAAAGAAGGCGCGGCCTAACTGTTAACGTCCAGATGGGCTTTGTACGATGGTAAATTTGCGTCCCATCATAGAGGCTTGGGGCACTTGTAGGGTCGCGCTGTGGAGAGAGTGTGTCCAGCTCGAACTCGCCAATTGTTCGTTCACGAAACTGTCGTAAATCGTGTGAGCGAAACTGGTATTGGTAGGCCATCACTCCATCTTCCTCTATAACGACTGTAACGCACTCAATATTGTCAGGCAAAAGGGACATGAGAATATTCTCTATCCGTTCTTTTACCTCTTTTGCCTCTCTGTATCGATTATTCACCACCTTCATCCAGAGTGCGCGTTTTCCACCATCACATCGGGTCAAGTAAACTGTATACAAGTTAAGCCGTTGCCCTGAAAACGCAAAGCTCAGTTCTTGAGCAAGCTCTTCCTCGGATCGCAGCAAACCAAGAGGCTCCAGATCCAGTGGAGAAAGGTAGGGATCGGGATCATGGGTTTTTGGAAATAGCCCCTCTGATTCCCCTAAGTTTCGATGGATAGAAGCTGAAAAAGCGAGCTCTTCCCCTCTAACTGAGCTCATGCTCAGCTGCAGTGTATCAAAGAATGTCGTTGTCAGTCCAACATTCACGCGATTTCTCACATCACGCCCTTTCTCATGATCTGGGGCATGATGCTTATAGTTAATTGCATCCCACTCAGCAATTAGGCCTAAGCGATTGACCCCTGAAATCATTGATTGGCGAAAAGGAGTCCATATAACCCCGCCAAAAAGGCCATGAACTCTTCCCTTACCCCACCCTATTGTTGCTTCACAATTCAACTTGAGAAAGGATTGTGTTGCAACCATGTAAAAGGAGTGAAAACGCTTCGACCCATAAAAATCTTCGCAACCAACTGCTAGCTCAGGAAGCTGAATGATTCCACTCCCCACCTCTCCGAGGCTGACTTTTAGATTCGCGCCTCGATCAGAAAGGTCGCCGAACCCAAGCCCCTTGAATCCTGGGTCAGTAAGACCATAAAAGACTCGATAATTGATCCCAAACTCGAGTCGGTCAAGTGCTTGCACCGTCACCCCATAGTTTCTGTAGGGAGGAACAAAAGAAAAACCTCCAGCAACAACGCCTGCTTTGTTCATTCGAGCAGAGGGCATATTCCAGTATCCCCCCGTCAAATTGTAGTTGTAATGAAAAGGCAAACGATCAGCAACTTCAAGGTCTATTGCCTTTGCAGTGACTAAATCCCGGATCAATAAGCTTGCATCTTTTTCAACTGCAGAAAGGGTGGCAAACCCATTCAGAAATAGTAAGGTTGAGAGTAAGACTCCTTTCACACGACATCTTGACGCTAAGTAAAAGGTATCAATCTCGCAGCAACAGAGGTAAAAATCAAGAGTTCTTATCTCTCAGGATAATATTCTTTAACATACTCAGAAAGTGCTTGTCGGACGATATCTACCATCTCGATTTTTGAGGGACAGACAAAAGCAGGAAGAGCAAAATCCTCTGGAGCAATCTCGAGTAGCCCTAGCTTTTCAGCCCGTTCAAAGTCTTCAGCAATGAGCGCCTTGACTAAATAGATCACAGATAGATTCATCGGCATCACTTTGTCATAAATTCCCGATACAACAAACGCGCGCCTTTCACCATGCTGGTGAGTTGTAAACACGGAGTGTTTTGATGAGGCAATATAGGCTCTAGAAAAGGAAAAGCCTCTTCGAACTGGCTTCATGAAATGTAGCATCTCCCTTTTCTCTAACGCTTCAGGTATGGCACAAACAACTCGATCAAAAAAACCAACAAAACTATCGAGTTTAACTTGTGAGCCATTCAGAGGGTCACCTGTGATCAATCGATAACTTCCCCTTCCTAAGCGCTGATTAAGTATTTCTGCTATTGAACAACCTTGATAAACGCGATAAAACCCTCTTTCTTCACTTAATATTCCCTCTCCAGCAATACTCACAACTTTCTGGTTGTGATAGCGTCCTTTAGATAGCATCATTCCAACGGCGATCGCCGCACGAACATCTAAAGTCCAGATCACATCATCTCGGTGATGAATCGGCGCAATTCTTTCAATATGCACTGAGGGATTCCCAACTGGGTGAGGACCTTCTGCAGTGTGACACTCCACATATTGAGCTTTGAGAAAGGCTTCTGACTGCGTCAGATAATCATACACTAAGTGTACTGGCGCCAGCTGGCTCAGCGCTTTAAGCCCTAGTTGAAACTCTTCTTCAAACCCCTGAACTTCGAGCTCTGGTGGCGGCGTGAGAGGTGAGGAGTCTAAAGCCTTGATAAAAATTGCTCTTGGTCTCTCCTGAAGGTGAGGCAACCTCAAACAGGGGCGCACACGAATAAGAGGAAAAATACCACCATCTCTTAACACTTGCATCAATTGCTCATCTGTCACATTGCCTAAATTGATGGGCTCTTTTTGCAAATAAGACTGCTCACCATCTGTTTCAATCACAATCTGAAGAATGCGCCTTTTTAGACCGCGAACAACTTCCTTGATATGACCAGAAACTGGCGAGGCAAAGAGACTTCCGCCATGACTCTTATCTTCAACTAGAACCTCTCCAATTTTTACATGCTCACCTTCCTTTTTTCTAAGAACAAAGCGACTATTTGCAAAAGGAGCTAAATCTAAAGCTGCAATTTGGGGTAAAGGCAAATCGCGAATAGGTCCTTTTGCTCTACCTTGAATGGGAAGGTCTAAACCCTTTTTAATCTTAATGTGCATCGACTAGCCCAAAATTAGAAAGTTTGGCAACCCGAACTATAAAAAAGAGTTGACGTTTTAGCTATCAAAAAATCAAAGGAATACCCATCACCTCATCGCAATTGCAGATAATTGCGAAAGCCTCTATAGTATTTCTATTAGAGACGAACCACTACAAGCACAGCAATGAGTTATTTAGAACAGTTTCAAAAACACCTATCAAATCATGACTTTCCCTCGTTTCTTTCCCTGTGGGAAGAGTATTGTCTAAGCGATGAAGTCGATGGAGAAGAACTCATCACAGTTCTCACAAATGCGAAAAACTCTGAGCTGCACTCTCCATTTGGACGCCATGTGGAACAAGGACTTGTACTCTGGGAAAAAATTACCGACGATGAGCTCAGCCAAAAGACGATCAGTCTGATCTTTGATATCCAAACGACAAACGGTCCAGAATTGGCAGAAATTGCTCTAAACTACTTAAATAAGCGCTATGGGAATGACCCTCACTTCCAAGATAAACTCCGCCTTATTGGCCTCAGGGAACAACAAAATTTCCAAGGGGCTATTAGCAACTACATCCTGCTGACTCACATGAAGAAAGGCAATTTCGTCTTACACAATGGCGAGTGGGGAGTTGGCGAAATTATGGATGTCTCCTTTATCCGTGAAGAATTGAGTCTGGAGTTTGACTATGTATTAGGAGTTAAGGACCTCTCATTCAGTAACGCCTTTCATACGCTTATCCCCCTTCCAGATACACACTTCCTTGCTCTCCGTTTCGGAAACCCCGATGCCCTAGAAGTTAAAGCAAAAAAGAATCCTGTAGAAACGATTCATATCCTTTTGCGCGACTTAGGCCCCAAAACAGCTGCAGAAATTAAAGACGAGCTTTGCGACCTAGTGATTCCAAGTAGCCAGTGGGCAAGATGGTGGCAAACTGCGCGTGCTAAGGTAAAGAAAGACACCATGATTGAATCGCCTGAAAAACTGAGTGGTTCATTTCGCCTTCGCAAAATAGAAATTTCCCACGAAGAGCGCTTTGAAAAAGCCCTTGAATCAAAGATGACCCCACATTCACTCATTCAAATGGTTTACGCATTTCTTAGGGATTTTCCACAAACAATCAAGAACCAAAAATTTAATGAAAAGCTTCAAGAGCGGCTAAAAGATACTCTGAGCACCGAAGAGCTCAGCGATGCGGAGCAACTGCAGTTTCTATTCTTTCTGCAAGACCTGACCCAAACACAAGACTTTGCTCCCATTAAAGAACTTATTCTAAGATTTACATCACCAGAAGAGGTCATAAAGGAAATTGACCCAACTGTATTCAAAAAACGTGCTCTTGCTGAAGTACGGGAGCTTAGATCTGACTGGGTGCAAGTCTTTAGCAACCTTTTTCTTATTACAGATCAAGGAACGATTCGGGAATACATATTGAATGAACTCATTCAAGCCAAACACGCTGAGAAGCTCAATGAAAAAATCCGCGAGCTTCTTTCCTTCCCTGGACGCTATCCACAAGCCCTTGTTTGGTATTTCCAAAAAATTATGAAAAATTCTGAGATTCCATTTGGCGATCCAGATGGAAAGAATCAGTTTTTTGAGGCGTTTTTAATTCTACTCAGCTTATTGGAGCAGTCTTCAGGGCACAGAGATTTAATCAAGAAAATGCATAACTTCTTGACCACTGGACGCTATAGCAATGTGCGCAAAATTTTTAAGCACGCTTCACAGCCCATTGTCAGAGAATTTCTTCTTCTAGCGACTAAATGTCATAGCCTCAGCGACCATGATATTAAAATTTTCCACTCGCTTGCAGAAGTGGTTCATCCAGCACTTGCTAAGCTCAACAAAAAATATAAAGAAGCAGAAGCGGAAGCCCACCCCCTGATATGGACAACTGAAGCAGGATATAAAAGTGTTAAGGACCGTATCGATCAAATCTCAACTGTTGAAACTGTTGCAAATGCAAAAGAGATTGAAGTTGCAAGAGGTCATGGCGACTTGCGTGAAAATGCGGAGTTCAAAGCAGCTTTAGAAAAGAGAGACCGGTTGCAGAGTGAGCTAAAGCTCCTCTCTGGTCAGTTCAGCCAAGCACGGATCTTAACAAAAGATGATGTCACAACAGATAAAGTTGGTGTTGGCGTTATTGTCGACCTCGAGCAAGATAATGGGGCCAAAGTCTCTTATACACTATTAGGACCCTGGGATGCAGATCCTGATAAGCACATCCTTTCTCTGCAGTCAAAACTTGCCCAATCTCTTCTAGGGAAAAAAGTGGGTGATGAAGTGATGATTCAAGGGAAAGCCCATACGATCTTGAGCTTGCGAAATTATTTTGATACAGTCTAAGATCATGTTTTTCAAATCGGAATAATCTATGCAGCTGATCATCGCCTCTACCAATCTCCACAAAATTCGTGAAATTCGTGCAATCTTGAAACCACTATTCCCCTTTGATTTTCTCTCCATAAGAGACTTTCCTGACTATGTGCAGCCTGAAGAGACGGGCTCCACATTCGAAGAAAATGCCTTTATTAAAGCCACACACGCTGCAGCAACGCTTAAATGTTGGGTTCTTGCAGATGATTCTGGTCTTGTTATTCCTGCACTCGATGGAGCTCCGGGGGTGAGAAGTGCACGATATGCAGGTGATCATGCTACTGACAAAGAAAATCGCATGAAACTTCTAAAAGCACTCGACGGAATTCCTGAGGACGAAAGAACGGGATACTACGAATGTGCTCTCGCTTTAGCATCACCCGATGGAATACAAAAGCAAGTTCACGCAACCTGCGAAGGCACTTTAACGACATTACCCCGTGGTAATGGTGGGTTTGGTTATGACTCCATGTTTATCAAGTATGACTACAGCAAAACTCTTGCAGAACTTGACGAAGATACAAAAAATCGCATTGGCTGTAGGAGAAAAGCTCTCGATAAAATCATGCCAACTCTTGAGCTCCTGTTGAAAAACAGAGGCCTTGCACATCAAGTGTAATGCACTATATTATCGATGGGTACAACCTATTCTTCACCCTTCAAGATCGTGTACTCCCCTTATCAAAGCAAAGAGAAAAGTTTATTCGCTTTTTAAGTGAAGAGCTTGCAGAGTATCGCATCAAAGCGACACTTGTATTTGATAGTGGAACAACCCACCGAGAAGTGTTCCCATCGAGAAAAACAATCCGAGGAATTGATATCATTTTCTCTCCTGAAGGAGTCTCAGCTGATCATTTTATCATTGAAATGGTCGAAAAATCTTCATCGTCTAGCACCCAAGTCGTTGTTACATCCGACCGCACCCTTGCAAGACACTCCACCTATTTAGGAGCCCAAACGCAAACGATTGATACCTTTCTTGAGCTACTTTCCAAAAAGCAAAAGAAAGCAAAATCGAAGTTTCATGAAAAGCAAGAAAGTGACTGTGATGCACAAATCTCCAGACTTGAGCAGATCTTTGAGGAAAGGTTAAAAAACGAAACGTCGGACTAGAAACCGACTCGGGTCGTCATAAGCTACTGCAGGATCATTGCAAGGGATCTTTTGCTCCTCTTCCATAAATCCAGACACTCTTTCAATAATTGGATTGATCTTTACTCCTCCAAACCCATGTTTGCTTTCAATCGCCTCTTTGCCATTGAGTATGAAAAAAATATGCCCTCGATAAACCACGCAGTCGCCAGGAAGCAGTGTCTCAGTAATCTCCTCCGGGCTCATTCCTTCAATCAAAACCCCATCTCCTGCAAATAACAGGTCAGATGAATTTCTCGGTGTGGCACCGTCAGTTGCTTCATATAAGAGCCCCGAACAATCCAACCCTTCAAAGTTCCATACATACTGCTCTGTCTGCGAGAGCTTATAGTTTGTTTGAGGGGGATAATACTCCAACATTTTTGGGACACCACTGCGAATGTTCCCACCCCATACATAAGGGAGATCAACAGCAGATGCCATCATTTCTAATATTTGAGATGTGCTCCGCTTCTTTTTTCTAAAAGCAGTTGGCTTCCTATCCTGAAGTTTCCCAAACCGCGTGTCTATATAAATAGGGTAAGAGGTAGGATATGCATCCGTTTTCACCTCTATCACAAAGTTACCTTTATCTCTTATGACTTCAAAAATGGTCCCTCTCAGCGCGATCATTTCAAGCTCAGCAAACAAGCCTCTACTATCAAACTGAAGGGGGCCATGGAAGAGATCCTTCAGTTTATCCGTGTTAAATATGGGGGTAGGGCCTTCGGCAACAAAATACATCCTAACAACCAAAAAGAAGTGCAAAAAAAACGTTATCCTACTAGATTGATGCTTATTATGTAAGAGGCCAGCCTTTGAAAATCGCTTTTTGCAGATTTTGCAGCAGTTTTTGAGGAAAATTGAAAGTTTTGAAAATTCACATATGCCTTACGTATAGGGAATTTGAAAAGCTTAAAATTTTTCCAAAAAATGGGCAAACGCTGTGAGAATGGAGTTTTGAAGGCAGGCCAGTGAGACATTTGCTGTTTTAAGAGGTTGCTATGAAACTGTTACACCGATTTGTTATTTCTTCCCTTCTCCCACTGCTTGCGCTGACAGGTTGTAGTGGAAAACCAAAAGAAGATAACTCAAAACAAACCATTACCATTAATATTACTTCAGACCCGCAAACTCTCGACCCCCGAAAAGTCCGCTCTCTGAATGATGTCAATTTAATGGGTATGTTCATGGAGGGATTGACACGTATTGACAATCATGATGCTGTACAACTTGCACTTGCAGAAAGGATAGACACGTCAAATGATCTGACGACTTATACGATTCAACTACGAGAAGCATATTGGTCTAATGGAGATCCCATTACTGCACAAGATTTCGCCTATACATGGAAAAAAACCTTATCCCCGCAATTCAATGCTCCAAATGCTAACTTACTATATGTGATCAAGAATGCTAAAGAAGTAAAGGATGGAAAGCTCCCCGCTAGCCTATTGGGAATTGAAACTCCTAATCCAAGAACTCTTGTCGTTAAATTAAATCACCCCGTTCCTTACTTCTCTCAACTCATGTCGAACCCGGCTTCTTTCCCAGTAAATGCGAAAGTTGATTCTGAAAACCCGAACTGGGCAGAGCAGCCAAGTTCCTATGTCTGTAGTGGCCCATTCAAGCCCGTAACATGGAAACATCAAAGCCTCCTTGAAGCAGAAAAAAATGTGCTGTACTGGGATAGACATGTCGTTAGCCTCACTGACATTAAGATGATTATGGTTTCGGAAGAGACTGGCTTCCACATGTTTGAAAACAAAGAGCTACATTGGGAAGGCTCTCCATTTTCTACCATTCCAGTCGATGCGATTTCTAGCTTAAGCCAAAACAAGACCATGAACATCCAGCCCAATCTCGGCACAATGTGGATACGGATTAATACAATCCACCCCATCTTTCAATCCAAAAAAGTACGACGTGCTTTGGGAATTTCCGTCGACAGAGAGGCGATTACAACTCACGTAACACAAGGAGGACAAATTCCTGCAACAGGAATCCTTCCTCCTAGCATCTGTTTAAAAGATGAGCCTTACTTTAAAGATGGGCAACGAGAAGAAGCAAAAGCACTCTTTGAAGAAGGCTTAGCTGAACTCGGCCTATCAAGAGAGTCTCTTCCCGAAGTCAAACTGACCTATGTAGCTGCAGATAGGCCTCATCGAGTCGCTCAAGCTCTTCAAAGCCAATGGAGCGAGGCTCTAGATATGAAAGTTTCTCTAGAAGCCATCGAGCGCAAAGTCTACTTCGAACGCATCTCTCGAAAAGACTATACGTTATCAATCGGAAGTTGGATCGGTGATGTAGAAGATCCCCTTACATTCTTGGAAGTATTCAAAACTAAGGATGTAGGCACAAATAATACAAACTGGGAAAACGCATGCTATACGGATCTACTTGAGACTTCCAATCTTTGCACAACGACAGAAAGTAGAAAAGAAATGCTCAGTCAAAGTGAGCAGATCATCATTGATGAGATGCCTGTCATTCCTATCTTCTACTACACAATGCTCTATGTAAAAGCGCCTGAACTTCACAACGCATTCTTGACCTCAACAGGAAAGATTGAGTTTAAATGGGCTTACCTTGGGAAAAAGTAATCCATGAAGAAGATTCTGCTCGCTCTACTTTCTATTTCGAGCCTCACCTTTGGGGGTTCAATCATAATGTTCAACGATAGCCCTTTTAAGCTGAAAGCCGAAGTGATTGCAGCAAATGGGACCTCCCAGGGTTCCGTTGAGCTGCCCCCACAGCATCAGCTCATATGGGAAGATAAGGGTGATTACCAAGCAACAATATCGAAAACCCCTTACACAGTGATATTTATTTGCCCCTCAGGCAAGGTCTATGGCATTTATGACAACGTCTCTCCCGGAGCTCTCGTTACCCCTCAATCAGCCACGGGAGACCGCTACTGTGAGCCTCAGAAAAAGAAGCAACCTCACAGCACTAATTAATAAGGGCCTGCTCTCGAAAGTCGCTTTTTGCAGATTTTGCAGCAATTTTTGAGAAAAATCGAAAGAGTTGAAAATCTACATAACCTCACGTATAGGAGATTTGCAAATATTTTGATTTTGCCAAAAAATGAACAAACACTGTGAGAATGGACTTTCTTAAGCAGTCCCATAAAGAGCATACCCGACAACCGGCAACCTTCCTCACCCAATTGGTAGTGTAAATTTCTTTCTGCTATGATGAATTGTCAGATTAAGCAAGATTTTTTCTGTAAAATTTGGATATGCTCGTACATCAACTTTAGAACAAAATCTGGACCTGCAAATTGACGAACTTTAGAAAGCCGGGTGTGAAAAGATCATTACAGACGAAATCAGCGGTTCAATTTCTGAAAAGACCCGGACTTGCAAAACTCAAAGAACTCCTCAGGCCTAACGATGTGATTGAAGTCTGGCGCCTGGACAGGCTGGGTCGATCTCTTAAACATCTTATCGACTGGTTCAAAAAACTTGGAAAGAAGAGTATTGAATTTCAAAGCCTTCATGAAAAAATAGAAACCTGCTCTCCAACAGGGAAATTAGTTTTCCATCTATTTGGTGCCCTTACTGAGTTTGAAAGAAATCTCATCCAGGAGAGGACTCAAGCTGGACTTTCAGCTGCTAGATCCAGGGGAAGACTAGGAGGACGTCCAAAAAGTTTAGACTTAGCTAAGAGATCTATAGTCTTGAAACTTTATAAGGACAGAGAATCCACTGTTCATGAAATTTGCAGCATAACGGGAATATCTAAGCCAACGCTTTACAAATATCTAAGAGAGCAGAATTAAAATATGATCATCTGATGTCGTCTACAGCCTCCTTGCTACAATCAATCCATGATTGTCATAACCGCTAGTTGTACTGATATGGGTAATAGATAGACCAGAAGACTCAAAAGACCCCAATCCTACATGCCATCTGTTACTGATCACTTTTTCACTGGCACGCGTATAGGTATCTCGATGATCTGATAAAAGACGCTCACCTGTTTCAACTTGATGCATGAGAGCGGCTGTTGCTATTTCTATTGCCTTTGGAACTTCATAGGACTTTCTTATTAGGGTTGTTTGCCAATCAAATGAGTGGCCTTGGCTGTATGGCAAAACATCTTTTGTAAGCAAAATCCAATATGAATGTGTAGTGATATTATTGCCTATTTCTTCACGGACATATTCACAGTAGTGCCTAAATTTTGTCGCATTTATTCCTCCGTGGGGTTTTCGGATGAGTTCCTCAAGGGTATTAAGTGTAAAAGGATTTCCATTGATCGTTGCAGGGATAAGGGTCAGAAGATGAGTCTCTTTAATTTTCTTCCCTTTCCAGTAAGGGCAGGGAGCATTGAGAGTATTTAAAATGTTTGAAGGCAAGGCTGGTTCAAATCCCACTTCTCCAAAGTGCTTTTTCCAATTCTTTGCCCCCGCATACTGAATTCCGGCCTGATCGAGAGCTAATGCTTGTAAAGCTTGAGGATTTTGTGGGTGGGATACAGAGACAAGTTGTTCACGTCGATTTAAACTATACCCTTGCGATAATGCAATGGCTAATCTGTGTATCCCTCTTCCCGGGTGATTTGCCAATTTAGATTGACAAAATTTCTGGAAAATACGCGAAGCAAGTTTTCCAGTTGCTCTGAATGAGTCGAAGTAGGGTGTCTGATTCTGAAGTCCTGAAGTAGATGGGGTCATATTTTACCTCGTTTTGTACAAAAATTTTCTAAGTTCGCTTGAAAGTCCTGTACTCGTCAAGCGACATAATAACTTGCAAAAAGCACAGGGACAGGTGAAAAGCATGTTTAGCAAGTATTCAATATTTTGTCTAACACAATGTTTTTCAGTTCAATTTTTGAGCCGATTGGTGAACTAGAGAGGCATTAAAGAAGGTTCCTAAGCCTTGACTATTGGCACATCATACCTAGAGGCTACTATTCGAGGGCTCCTTAGCAACCCGTTCGGGGTGTAGGAAAGAAAAGCTACTCTAATCTGCCATCGCGGTTGAACCCAAGTAATTCGTTCTTTTTTTCTTGTGTGTAGCGAAACTGTGGGAGTTGTACTTGCAAAGCTAGAAACTCTTTCTCTAAGGACTTTATTCATCTGCCTTGTCAATCCTACATAAACTCTCCCAGAATACTTAAGGTTATTCACCGAATGCCCTAGGATGAGGGTGCCAACCATTCTCTTTCTATGCTTACGTACTTTAAACCCACAAATATAAAACTTTTTATTGATAAGGTTAACAAACTTTAGAGCATTTCGAGACCGTTTATTTTCGTAGGGAGCATCCACTCTTTTGGCAACAATACCTTCCCATTTCTTTTGACGAGATTCCTTTAAAAGTACTTGCTTAGATCCAGACCGATGCTGGACGTAACCGATGGTTTTGTTGAAGCTAATACGGCTTTTTAGTGCTTTTTTTCGCTCTAGGTAGGACCAATGCATCATATTTGTGCCATTGTCATTGATAATATCGAAAAGTTTGATTGAAACTTTCGTATCAATTTTTTTTTCTGGATGCTTACAGTTGATTCGTTTTTGCAAGCTAAAAAAAGAACTTGAGACGATTTCTCCATCGACTACAAAGCTGCCTTCTTGTTTTTGAAAGTCCTCTACAAGTTCAGGGAAGTAGGGTGTATAGTTAAAGCGGTTGCGGGAATAAAGAGAGACTTTATTTTGACTTTTAACGACAATGCATCTCACCCCATCATATTTTCGTTCAAAAACCCAATCTTTTCCTAGAACTGAGCTAGATGATTGGCTGCTTTTTAATCTTGATAAAAGCATTGGGCTTGAAAATCTGACTTTAGCAAAGATGCTAGGTCCACCAAAAAATGATATAGCCATTGATATTTCCAAAAGAGTTCACAAAAGTCAGAGTGTAGAAAATTTTGACTGTCAGAGCAATGTTAAAATGATACCCACTTTAAGCAAAGTAAAATGATACCTTTTAGAGCAACAAGCGGATAAGTTGTAATAGATAAGACTTGACCTGACAAACACTATTTACCTTACACCTTCTAATTCAGAAGCTGTGACCACTTCGGTTATCCCTCCCTTTGGATCATTTTCTTTTTTCTCATGATAATGAGCATTCCTTTCACCAATCATTTTTTCCTGCTCAATGTGCTTTGCCTCCTTAAAGGTTTGCAACGGCGTTTTCACATAGCAGTACTTCCAACTATGCGTACGTTCCCCATTGTACTCATTCAGCCATTTATTCACGCCTTCTTGTAGCTCTTCCAGTCTGGAATAAATTTTCTTCCTAAACGCCACTGCATAACACTCATTTTGCATCGCCCTATGGAACCTCTCACAGATCCCATTGGTTTGGGGACTTCTAACTTGGGTCTTTGTGTGATCAATATCTTCTATCGCTAGGTAGAGCTGATAATCATGGGTCTCTACTTTTCCACAATACTCTGTTCCCCTATCTGTAAAGGATTCTTAGGGGTTTTACATTTTGCTCTTCCATCCACGGAATAACAGTGCTGTTGAGCATGTCCGCTGATGTTAACGCACTTTTTGTCTCGTACAATTTTGCGAACGCCACTTTAGTATAGGTGTCACGGACCTCAAATTTTACAGAAAAAATCTTGCTTAATCGTCTATATCAACACTACCTACCAATGTAAAGCAATCTCTTAGCTCTTTTTCACTTAGCAATTTTACTCTTACACATTGTTTTAAAGTGTTTTTCATTAATGGCAAGTTTGCGTCTGTTAAGATTCCATCGTCAATATACTTCTTTAAGTAGTTCATAATTACTTTTGCATACGATCCTTGAGAGAAAAGCAGTCTCTGCTTCATTCGAAATTCATGAGCTGAATGGCTCCTTCCTGTGGAAATTGCTTTTCGATGTTTAGTGCGTGGGATTTTCCATATGGGCCGCTTCGAAAAAGCTAATTTGCGTATAAGATCGTGCTTTGCAAAACGATAAAGGTCGTCCGGGGGAAAGTGATCGTACTCCAATTTTGCAGGAGTATATGCGGGTTTAGCTCGAATAGAAAATTTACGTATTCTGTTATATCCTTCGGAGGTAAGAACTGTTTTTTCTTTCAAGTCCGTTATTGCTATAAAAAAGTTTTTCAGGTTCTTTCGTGATCGGAATAAACCCAGTCCTTTAAATATGCGAGCATACTCAATGATGATGCTAAAAGTGTCATGGTTGTGAAACAATCGGTATAGTTTAATTCTATTGCTTACCTCAAATTTTTTTAGATTATTTTTATCTGCAGCCGAGCAATGCAAAAAAAACTGCGTCTGAATAGAAGGGTTTAAAAATGATGGAGGCAAAGATATAACCGTCTCATAAAAAAATTCTTTTTTTAGACGTCGTTTTTGTGACCTTGTTATCAGTCCATGATGCTTATAGAAATCAAGTACAGCTAAAAGTTCAGACTCATTGACATCAATCAAATCAGACTTTTTTAAAATCTGCAACCTATATTTTATAGCTGAGAAATACTGATCTTTTTTTATAAAATCGCTAAAAAGTTTTTCTTGATTGTGATCAACAATAATGTTGCTTGTCGATTCGCATTTCAAACTGACTAATTTATTTATATTTCTTTGGGGAAAGAATAATCCTTTTGTATGGGCCATACATTTATTTGGAAAAAAGAAGAGCCTAACAACTTTAAGGCCCTTTTCATTTTTATTGCAAAAACGATAGATGTCATGCTTTCTTTTGCTCTTCTGACTTGCTTGATCGTAAGCATCCTTCAGGCTTGTTTTTTTTTATGACTTAGCTGAGCTATGGCTTGGTTAAAGGGATGTGGTGCCAGATAAATCTTTTCCGTCGTAGCAAACCCAAAAAGCCGACTAAAGTCTCTCGGTAAATTGACCGCAATCTTTTTTTCCTTACACTTTTTATGAAGATCTGCTCTAAAGATAACATCTTTTTGATTTTTTCCTCTTATCTCTTCAATTAGAGGCAGGATCTGCTTCATCTTCTCTGTGATATCTTCCTCTTTCACCTTATATTTTGAAATTTCTGACAACTGTTTGTCCATTGAATGCAAATCAACAAGAGACACGCATTTTTTTTCAGGGCTACATTTAAATTCGGGCTTTTTTAACAAGTCTCTTGGCAAGTTAATTCTTGATAGGCGGTTATCCGACAATATCTCACCGACTCTATTAAACGTTAAGCTAGTCACTCCATATTGGGACAGCAATTTCAACGCCAATGCTATGATTGTTTTTCTAGTTTCCATGTTGTCAGACAAAAGAGAATTGGGCAGGTGAAAAAAAATTTTGGGGTCTTTTTCACCAAGCAAAGACACATAGCCATTTGCAGTAAAAGTCCTTGAAATATTTTCATCAACATGCTCCGTTGAGGGTAAAGAAATTAATGCCTCATTTTTCTCCAAAGGCTTGAGAGGTTCTTGTTTTTCTTTCGTCGAAATCCTTTGTTTTTTTTTGATTTTAGTTGCCGTTTTGATGATTATATCTTTATGTTTCTGGAAGGTTTCAAATAAGATTGTGCTTTTTGAAAGTGATAGGGAGCTTCTCGTTTCATTAAATATAAGTAGAGGAATCAAAGATTTAGACGATAGACTCGCATATAAATTGGCTTTGCTTATTCCATTTTTCTCTAAAATTTCATACAAATCTTTCATTGCAAGTTCTTCGTTTAGCGATAAGGCTCCTAAGGCAAATAGAAGTTGATTCTGTGAAATTATCTCTACTGAATCTTCTTTCATCGCTTGAAGTGTATTTGATAGCGTTTCACAACTTGATGTGACCTGATCAATAATTTTATTAAACCTCTCTTCTAATTCAGAGTTTAATGCACCTGAATCCAGGAGCTCTTTGCTATAGGAGATCAGCGGGGTGTTTTTAATCCATTCTACTTGAAAATGTTTCTTGGTAGAGTTCTGCCAATTGGCAGTTTTAATGCCATATTTTTTTGAAGCTTCTATAAAAGTTTCGACTGAAACTTTTGGATGCCTAGCTCCATTTATTTCCTCTAAGAAAAGTAATAAAAACAGTATTGTATTCTGATTCCATGAGATGGTTTGAGAATCTACAAAAAAGTGGTGGATCAGTCGAGTCCCGTCAGGGAAGTGTAAAAATATGTTACCTCTAAATCTTTCGAATATATGTTTTCTACCATCAGGCATTGAGCCCAAATCATATTTCTCCACGGGTTGCAAATAGGAATAATGATTCACTTCGTTATCGTTGCTGTCGACTTCTTCTTCGATTTTCTGATTGTTGCTTTGGTCATCGCACTCCGCCGTAACATCAATCTCATTGATAGCTTTCGTATTATTTACTTCTGTTTCAGTCTCTATTTCAGGAAGAGGTGCTTTTATTTCTGAGGGAATTGACTTTAGCCCTACGTAAGCCGTTCTGTTGACTTCAAGGATGTCGTTTTTCACTTCAACATGTGTGTTTATATAGTTGACTTGTCTGAATTTTCCAAAAAACCCACTACTGATACTACTAAATCTCATCGACCCAGATGTAGTCAAAGGATCCCTCATGCTTGCTTTTTGAAATTGAAACCTTCTTAACATTCCCAAACTGCCACAACTTGACATTGTTCCCTCCAGATAGAACTTCAAAAAAAGTGAAGATATAATTTTTTTAATTTCAATTCAAGTCAAAAGTTTCTACTGTGGGAGCAAAGTTAAAACGATACCTTTTCGCCAATGTTAAAATGTCACCCTCAGGATTAACCCAAAGGGGAGCAAATGGGGAAAAGAATGAGTATCAAAGAAGCACGAAGATTTGGTGTGATGAAGGAAATAGATAAGAAAAAGTTGACTTTGCGAGAGGCAAGCGTAGAGCTTGGCCTCTCGCTAAGACAACTCAAAAGAGTGAGGAAGAAGTACCAGATTGAAGGGGCAGAAGGGCTTATTTCAAAGCGGAGAGAAAGAGTGAGCCCAAATGCAACCGACCCTCGAATCAAGTCCGAGGTAATAGCAACTTTAAAAAGTGAAGAATACGCTGGATTTGGGCCAACTTTTGCTCGGGATAAAATAGAAGAGAGGCAAGGACACTGCCTCTCTTCAGAAACCATCCGCAAGTGGATGGCCTCGGAGTGATTATGGATCCCAAAGAATAAGAAAAAGAGTAAAGCATACTCGAGGCGTATGAGGCGAGGGAAATTTGGAGAACTCCTCCAAGGAGATGGATCGAGGCATGCCTGGTTCGAAGATCGGGGTCCTGAGTGCACCATGGTTGTATTTGTTGACGACGCTACTAGTCAAATTACAGTCGCTAAATTTGTATCTGCTGAGACGACTGAGTCGTATCAGCAGATACTGGAAGAGCATCTAAAAAAGGGACTGTTGGGAAAGTCGCTTTTTGCAGATTTTGCAGCAATTTTTGAGAAAAATTGAAAGTTTTGAAAATTCGCATATGCCTAAGTATAGGGAATTTGAAAAACTTTTGATTTTGCCAAAAAATGAGTAAACGCTGTGAGAATGGACTTTC
>JASBRR010000043.1 GCA_030149435.1 Simkaniaceae bacterium | reverse complement strand
CTGCAGCGGTTGCTAGGGCGGCCCCACACAGACTTAGGGTTGTTAGGGTGGGCTTTGCCCCTTCCATTGAAAACGGGAAGGGATGCGTCCGGTCATTGGCAATTGGATGGGTCATAAATGTAAGAAAAATTTTGTTTTTTTGCAATTATCCTAGACTAACGCTTTTTTTTGTTAAAGGGATTGCTCTCGAAAGTCGCTCTTTGCAGATTTTGCTGCATTTTTTGAGAAAAATCGAAAGAGATTGAAAATCTGCATAACCTCACGTATAGGAGATTTGCAATAATTTTGGTTTTGCCAAAAAAGGCGCAAAAGATGGAGGAATGGATTTTCCCAGCAGGCCCTTAAGCAGCCCCTGAATATGTATCAATCATCTGAGGATGAATGGAGCGTGAGGATTTCCCACGCTAAGTGCTCAATGTCAGCACTACTATTTTCTTGCGGAAAACCCCTTTTTCACCTAAATTTCATGTAAATTTTAGAACAGATCAGAAGGAGAACTCCGATGTCACAAACACCTAAAGAGCTCATTTTTGAGGAGGAAGCAAGGCAAAAGCTGAAAGAGGGAATCGACACTCTAGCAGACACCGTTGGAGTGACCCTTGGACCAAAAGGGAAACATGTTGGGCTGCAGTCGAGCTGGGGCCCCCCTACCATTACAAGCGACGGGAATAGCATCGTCGGTGACATCGAAATGAAAGACCCTTACGTCAACATGGGCGTCTCCATGAGTAAAGAGGTCGCACGAAAGATTAAGGAAAAATCGGGTGATGGAACAACTACCGGTTTAATCTTACTGAGCGCCCTTGTGAAACATGGCGTTAAAAATATTGCATCAGGTGCGAGCCCAATCTCTGTCAAAAGAGGCATCGAAAAGGCTGTTGACGCCGTTCTATCTGAAATCGATGCAATGGCAATCCCAGTCAAAGATGACAAAGCGATTGAAAATATCGCTACAGTTTCCGCTTCTGGAAATAAAGAAATTGGAAAAGTCATTGCTGAAGCCATTAGTAAGGTTAACGGCACAGGTGTCATTACAATCGAAGAAGGCAAAGGGAGATCGACCTCAATCGAAATGGTTGAAGGGATGCAATTTGACCGCGGATACATCAGCCCCTATTTCTGCACAAACCCTGAAAAGCTCACTGTTGAAGTCTCTAACCCCCATATCCTCATTACTGACAAAAAGATCACCTCGATCCAAGAGATTATCCCACTACTTCAGGCAGTAGCGAGTGCTGGAAGCGACCTTATTATCATAGCTGAAGATGTTGAAGGTGATGCACTCTCAACACTCGTCGTCAATAAGCTAAGAGGCACTTTAAAAGTTGCCGCAGTCAAAGCTCCTGGATTTGGAGACAGACGCAAAGCGCTCCTTGAAGACATCGCAGTTCTCACAGGTGCAACAGTTGTTTCTGAAGAAAAGGGAATGCTGTTGAAAGAAGCGCAAACTGATGTTTTAGGACGAGCAGAAAAACTTGAAATCACAAAGGAACACACGACGATCGTGAATGGAAGTGGAAGCCCCGCTCAAATCAAAGAGCGTGTCCAACTAATCGAAAAAGAGATGGAAGCGTCTACCAGCGATTACGACAAGGAAAAACTTGAAGAGCGAAAAGCAAAACTTCAAGGGGGCGTTGCTGTCATCCAAGTCGGAGCCCCTTCTGAGCCAGAAATGAAGCAGAAAAAGCAAGTCTTCGAAGATAGCTTGAACTCAACACGTGCAGCGCAAAGTAGTGGCTACGTTCCTGGAGGTGGGATCGCACTGCTTAGAGCAAGCCAAAAGGTTACTGACCTCGATCTTTCTCCTGAGGAGAAAATTGGAGCCCAAATCGTTAAAAATGCGTGCTCGGCTCCTTTTAAGCGCATTGTAGAAAATGCTGGAGAAGACAGCTCAATTGCTCTAGAGGAAGTTCAAAGCAGCGGTAAGACGTTCGGTTTTAATGCACTAACGGGAAAGGTGGAAGATCTTGTACAAGCACGAGTTATCGACCCCGCACTTGTCGCAAAAAATGCTCTGAAATACGCCGCATCCGTTGCAGGAATCGTGCTCATTTCCGAAGCCCTTGTAACAGATGCCCCTGAGGATGACGATAAGTCAGCATAACAGCGGGATAAAAAGAGCCGCGATTATTTGTGCGGAGGGAATTGGTGATGGTCTCTTGATGATGATCGCCAATTCCAATCTGAAAAAAGAGGGGTACCAGGTCACTGTTTACCATAATCAACCTAACCCTCTTTCTTCTCTATTTCCATCTGAGAATATCCATTCCTTTCCCAAAACACTTGGAAATTGGGAACCAGAGCTCGCCCCATACGATCTTGTATTGATGGAAAATGACCACTCATCTCGTGCCTATCACCTCTTTAAACTCCGTCGCGAGAAAAAATTGAAACAACTCGTTGTCTTTTTTCCCACTCAATCAAACGAGCTGACAGCTAAAGACTTTCTCTTTAACCCAAAAAAAGCGGTTGCCACCAATCTTGCCAATGGATGTCAGCTCTTACTCAAGCAACAGGTATCTGCGAAGAGTAATGAGCTCCCACTTCCAGCGGATAAAGAGCACCGAGCCCATAAAAATCGAATTGTTATCCACCCGACCAGCAATGACCCTAAAAGGAACTGGCCCCGTTCAAAATTCCTCGCCCTTGCAAAGCGCCTCAAGCAAAAAGGTTTCACAATCAGTTGGGTCGTCTCCCCTAATGAGCGCAGTGAGTGGTCCTTTGTCGAAAAACTGGGATATAATCTACCCAAGTCCAAAAACTTAAAAGAAGTTGCCGACCATATTTATGAGTCGGGATACATGATTGGAAACGACTCAGGTATTGGTCACCTCGCTTCAAATCTCAATATCCCTACGCTGACAATATCAGGAAATCCCAAACGAGTCAGACTATGGCGCCCAGACTGGGGCACAGGCCTCGTCGTAACGCTCCCTTTCCCCCTTCCAAACTTTAAAGGAATTGGCATGCCAATCAGACAAAACCACTGGCAGTCTTTTGTTTCTGTGCAACGTGTTTTAAAGAGCTTTTATCAACTCGTGGAGGATGTTGAATGGAAGCTGCGGTGATCCCAGCGCCGGGCATTGGAGACGGCCTTCTTATGATGATTGCATCAAGAGCTCTTCATGACAAAGGGTATAAAGTGACGCTTTTTCACGACAAACTCCAAGAGCTTGCCTCTCTTTTTCCCTTCTGTCGGTTTAGAAAACGGGAGGATATCGAAGAGTGTATCAAAGAGTTCGACAAGGTCATTTTGGAAAATAACACCTCCTCGTTCGCTTTTTCATTCATTGGTACCCACAGAGATCGGGGTTTATCGGTCTTTTACCCGAGCCACTCTGCAGAAAAATACCACCCTCTGACACCTAACGACTATGTATTTAACAGCAAAGAGCCCATGGCAAAAGGAGTGGCCAAAGCAATCTCCCAGCTTTTAAACATTCCCTACTCAACTTCAAATGGGATTGTTATGCCAAATACACACTCTCATGACAAATATCCAAAGAGAGTTGCAATCCACCCAACAAGTGGGTATACCAAGAGAAACTGGACTCCCAGGAAATTCTTAAGACTTGCAAAAAAGCTAAGGAGAGCTGGTTGGACCCCAGTTTTCTGCGTGAGTCCAACAGAAAGAGAGGAGTGGCTTCAGAAAGTTGGAGGAAAATTTTCTGTCCCCGAGTTTTCAAACCTTACTGAGCTCGCAACGTTTCTCTACGAGTCTTCCAGCCTAATAGGCAATGACTCGGGACTTGGCCACTTGGCTTCCAACCTGAATAAACCCACAATCACCCTCTCACGTTGCCGAAAATTCATTGCTCTATGGCGTCCAGGCTGGCTTTTAGGCCAGGTTGTGACACCTCCAAAGTGGATTCCTAATATCAAAAAGTTTCGACTCAGGGAGAACAAATGGCAAGCTTTTATTACAACTCGGCATGTATTCAAAACATTTTTATCGATGATGAAATAAATTTTTGTTATAGTGGTAAATAAGACTTCTATTTCTTAAGGAAGTATGAGCACGGAAGAAAAAAAACCACCGAAGTGGCAACACTATTTTCGAGAAAATCAGCTCGGCAAGCGCTCTCTTATTGGGATCATTATTCTTGTTGCTCTAACCCTATTTATACATTTTCGCGAAGTACGCGTCGAAATTTTGGAGCTGGGTAGCAGTGCTAAAAACTATGTTGTCGCCCAAATTGACTTCGAGTTTCCAGACGAAGAGGGAACGGCAATCTTACGACAAGAGTCGGGAAGAGATGTGGGGCCGATCTATCGAATTGATCCCAAAGCAATCGAAAAGCGGAGGTTCCAATTTGAAAACTTTCTCATTCACGACCAGCGTTGGAGAACTCTCCTCCCCAATAGTACGTTTGAAGAGATGTACCAAGGTGGGGATACCGTTAAAGAGTCACTTCTTGAAATGCGCTTTGCTGACTCCCGAACACTCCACCGCTTAGAATCTCTAGACCTCTTAACTCCAGAATACTTCCCTCTCCCCTCTTCATTCAATGGACAAACAGCTACTTTCCCCGAAAACTTCTGGGAAAAACTTCAACACCACATCTTGGAAAATAGTCGCTACCAAGGGCCAAGTATGGCCTATGTTTTAAACTACTTCCAAGATAGAACGTGGCCCCTTGAACAAGACACCTTAGCCCAGAGGGGAATGCGCACACTGGTCGAAACCACCGTTCCTGAAAAATTCAGTAAAGTCCAAGCGGGAATGCGCATCATCAACCAAGGGGAAAAAGTCACCCAGCGTCAGATTGTGATGCTCAAGTCAATGAAAAAGGCACTCTCTGAAAACCGGAAGCTCTGGGAGCCGCTCACACTCTTTGGAAGTTTGATTTTTGCTTCGATTATTGTTCTGATTGGCGTCGGCTACTTTAGAATGAACCACAGGTATTTACTCGACTCCGTCTCTAAACTCGCACTCTATGCGACAATTGTCATCTTGACCCTGCTCATAGCGAAGATTGCCGAATACATGCTCATCCACAATATTGGTGGATTCTTTGAAGTGATCCGTTACCCACTTATCGTGCCCTTTGCATCGATCCTTATTTGTGTCCTACTAAATGCAGAAATCGCCCTCTTCACGACACTATTCATGACCGCAATCTTAGGGCTCTCTCTTGCTGTAGACCACAGCCGCTTTATTGCAATCAACTTAGTTGGCGGTGTCGTTGCGATTCTCGCCTCAAGGTTCCTAAGAAAGCGGAAAGAGGTATTTGTCGTCTGTGGAAAAGTGTGGATTTGTTGTCTTCCCATCTTCTTTGTGTTTAACTTTGCGCAAGACATTTGGTGGAGCGTCTACACCTTCTCCGACTTTACGACGACCTTGGGCTTTCTCGTTCTGTCATCGATTCTCATCGTCGGCCTTCTTCCCATTTTTGAATCAATCTTTGACGTCATGACAGACATCACTCTCATGGAATATATGGATCCGAATAACGAACTCCTCAGGCGCCTCAGCGTGGAAGCTCCTGGAACCTATCAACACTGCCTCGTCGTCGGAAGCATTGCAGAAGCTGCAGCCCAATCAGTTGGCGCCAATGGCCTATTCTGCCGTGTCTCGACCCTCTACCACGACATTGGAAAGCTATTTAACCCCCATTACTTTACTGAAAACCAAATGGGAGGATTCAATATCCATCAGCTCTTGACTCCACTTGAATCAACACAAGTCATCATCGCCCATGTGAAAGATGGCGAAACCCTCGCGAGAAAAAATGGACTCCCTCAAAGCTTTATCGATGTGATCCGCGAACACCACGGAACCACACTCGTCTATTACTTCTACGCAAAAGAAGTCGAGCAAATGGGAGGAGATGTTGATGCTGTCGATGAATCGGCCTTCCGCTACCCAGGACCCCGCCCCCGATCAAAAGAATCTGCAATCATCATGATGGCTGATGCAGTAGAAGCCGCTTCCCGCTCCCTTGATGACGTGAATGAAACATCACTCACCGCTCTCGTCGATAGGCTCATTGGAGATAAACTCGAAGATAATCAGTTTAGTGAGTGCGCTCTTACTTTTAAAGAGTTTGAAACGATCAAGCGCTCTATTGTAAAGACCCTTGGGGTCGCCCGCCACATGCGGATCAAATACCCCGAAAAGAAATCCACAGATTAATTCACTTCTTATCTTTTAACTGACATTGAGCTCAATGTCACCTTAGAGTGATATCATAGCGGGTAAAATGCCCTGATATTCGATGAGCAAATCATAGACATTTCCCATTCGATTCTTCAAGAAATCTTCATTTTGACTGATAATTCTTTCGATCTGCTCATGGCTCAAAAGATAACCTTCAAGATCTTTTAGCACAGCATAGGCTACATCTTGCTGCTCTGCACGAATGGCCTCGATAACCATCTGACACAATGCATCTGAGGGAATTTTATAAGATTTAAATTTTTCGACAAGTCTTTTAGCTAAATCCTTGGCCACATTATAATTATTCTGATTCTGGTTTTTCCCAAGCGCAAAAGATAGTGCTCTCAAAAAGAATGTAGGACCAGACAAGTCAGCTTTGCTTAGGATAAAGTTTAATAAAAAACTATGCTTTTGCTTGAAAATAGCCTCTGCATACAACTCTCCTAAATACTCATTACTTTGCATAAGCTCAATGGAAGTACGGGCCAAGTTTTGAAAGCTCACCTCATCTCTACTAATTAATGCGATACTCACTTCATACAAACTATACCGACTTTTATCCGATTTCAACTTTTTAGCTTGCTCTGCCGAAAGGAGTTTCTCGACTATTTTATGAGGCTTATTACCCTTAATGGCTTTAACTAAAGTTGGAGCATAACCATAACCATCTTGATCTTCAATGGGAATGTCAGGTGAATTAGTTATGTTTAAGGTCAAACAAACAGTTGCAAAATCCTCACGATCGACTGCAAAAGACAACGCAGCTGCAAGTCCTCGTCCTCCCCTAAGACTTAATATTGCATTCTGTACATTACCAAACTTTTTATCGACTGCTTTTTTATAAGCACCTTCGAGTTGACCTACACGAATTTGGGAGGCTTGTGGGATCGATAAAATTTCTAGTGCAAGCTCTGGCAACCCTTTTTCAATTGAGCGATGCAAGGCATTCGCTAAATCACCAAGAATATACTGAGACCTCTTGAACAGCTCCATCTTAAGAATACGTCTTGCCACTGATTCTTGCTTTGCAGCAATTGATGAACCCAACCAGTCTGATAAATCCTCCGGCATAAATTTCCCATTTCTATCCCCAGACTGAAGAAGATGACATGCTTCTTTTTCTTTTCCTTGACGAATGAAATTTGTAATGTCTCTAACTATAGGCTCTCGTTCTTTTGATGCATGGAATTTCAAGAATGATTGAACCACTCTCAAAGCAAATATAGGGAGCAATTGAAACGCGCAGAAGGCAATGCAATGCTTGATCTTAAATTGCTTTTCAAAGCGCCCCAAAAGTGCGCAACCTCCTAAATTGATCAGAGCCATTCGAGCAATTTTTGAAACGATCACAAAAAAGGGATCCTCATTACTTGCTTTAATAAGGTGAGAACTGATTGCACCTATCACTCCAATCCCAACCAATTGGTTCATCGAAATAGTGGGGAAATACCCAATCTTTCTAAGTCTTCCTGCCAGGAGGGCAATAGAGCAAGCCGCTAGGGGCTCAAGATAAGAGTTTAGATTCCGTTGAACTGGTGAGGCAGTGCTAGTCATCAATATTCTCCACAATAATCACGATCCTGGGGATAAATTTAACATGATGCGAAAAAAAATAAAGTCAAAAATATTTTTTTTAATTAAAAAACTATTTGTAACTTTTGGCTAGATTTAATGGGACTGTTGGGTAAACCTCCCCTATCTTTCACTTTTGTCCCTTTTCTGCACAAGGCGCGCTTCATCAATCGATTTGTGGATGAGGCGCGCACCGCGCAGGCCTGTTGTGTAGTGAAAGACCCAGTCTAGCATCACACCAAATCGGCTGCGATAGTTGACAAGATAGAAGATATGGATCACGCCCCAGATCAACCAAGCAAAAAGGCCAGAGAACTTCCATCTTCGGAAGAAGCCTACAGCTTTATTTTTTCCAATGGTGGCGACTCCCCCCTTGTCAAAGTATTTGAAAGGGCGCCGTTTTTGGGCGGGGATTTTACGCCGAATCACTTTTGCAACATAGCGCCCCTCTTGAATGGCTGCGGGTGCCACTGCAGGCAGAGGCCTTCCCTTTTTCCCCATAACACATGCAGCATCCCCTATGACAAAAATTTCTGGGTGCCCTGGAACTGATAGGTCTTTTTCTGTGATCACCCTTCCCTGACGATCTAGTGGGACATCAAGGGTTTTCAGGAGAGGCGATGCGGCGTTACCGGCAGCCCAAATGATATTTTTTGCGGCAATAAAGTCGTCACCTACCTTGACACCTTCTTCTGATACCTGTGTGACTCTCTTCCCAGTGATCACAATCACCCCCATTTTCTCGAGATCTTTTTTTGCCCGTTCAGATAGGGATTCGGGGAAGGATGGAATCAAACGGTTGGTCCCTTCAACCAAAAAAATCTTGGATTTCTCGGGACGGATCCGCTTAAAGTCCTTAAAGAGAGTTTTGTGAGCGATTTCTGCAATGGCACCTGCCATTTCCACCCCTGTTGGGCCTCCCCCAATGACAACAAACTGCAAGTAAGGCTCTGCTTCAGAATAACTATCCATCCTCTCTGCTTGCTCAAAAGAGATCAAAACCCTTTCTCGAATAGTCAAGGCATCGCGAACTGTCTTGAGGCCTGGAGCTAGTGGCTCCCATTCGTCCCGCCCATAATAGGAATGCCTTGCTCCTACAGCAACGACGAGGTAGTCATAGGCAATCGTCTCTCCATTAGCTAAGTGAATTGCTTTGTTTTCTTTGTCAATTTGGCTCACGGTTCCCATGATGACAGTTGTATTCTTCTGGCGACCAAGAACTTGCCTTAAGGGAGTTGCAATGTCTGCTGGAGAAAGTGCGGCTGTTGCCACCTGATAGAGAAGAGGTTGGAATAAGTGATGATTTTTTTTGTCAATGAGGGTGGTATCGCAGTTGTGCTTTCCAAGGGAAAGCGCGACATTCAAGCCTCCAAAACCCCCTCCAATAATCACAATCTTTGTGTGGATCATGTAATGCGTCTCCCCCTCTTCTCTATTTCTACCTCTACTATAATTCATGGATTTGGTAAAGAAGATATAAAATGAAATGAGGTTGCAGAGATGAGATGGACTCCTGAGAAATACTTTGAAGATAGTGATGAGTTTGCAGAGATCATCAAATTGGGCGCTGACAATGAAAAAGGCTGGGACACTGTCTCCAAGCTTTCTCCCTCTCTGCCTAAAGGGTGGTTTGAGCTCTCCAAGCTCGAAAAGAGTGTCCGCTTAGAGTTCATCCACGACTATTGGCTCAATGCTTTCCCACCTATGCCCCACTTTTACGCCTTCCTTGATCGCTTTTTCTCTAAGCTTAAGCACTTGCAGCTCTATCTCGCACAGCACCAACATAGCAGTGAGTTCAAGCCCTATTTAGTTTATGTTATGGATCATACTTTTTTCTTGGGAAGTCCTCCTATGAAAGAAGTGAGCATTGATGCCCTCTCAAAAACACTCGATTTCCCTTTCCCCTCTGACTTTTTGAGTTTCCTACGCATCCACGATGGTTTTCGTCAGAGAGAGGAGGGTGGCATTTTTAGGACAGCATCTCTAGATGAGAAAAAAAGTTCTTTCCTTACCGACTTGGCACAAAAAGGGCTTTTCCCATTCTACTGCAAATCCGAGTCCACTCACTACCAGTGTTTCACTAAAGAGTGGGATACGGATGGAGAAGTGGGTAATGTGCTCTATCGCCCCACTGGTTGCCAAAAAAAAACTAAGAGCGATACATTGGCCTATTGCACCTTTACCGATTGGTTAATGGTTTACTTGGAGGAGGCGAGCAAATGAATCGGAGTCACTACACTGTAGGCGATCTTCTCGAATCCCATGGCAAAGCATTGCAATTAGAGCCAGTCACGCCTCACATAAGCCTAGTGAATAGAATTCAAGGTCCTGCGCTCCACCGTCCTGGACTGTCACTCACCGGATATGGTTTAAGAAAAGTGGATAGGCGCATTCTCCTATTTGGCAGAGTCGAGCTCGAGTTTCTAAAGACCTTAGATGAAAAAAAGCGCAAAGCATGTTTAAAGGGTGTCATCACAGAGAAAAACCCCGTGGTCATTATTTCACGTGGGCTCATAGCTCCAAAAGCTCTAATTGAAGCTTGCAAAACCTTGAATATTCCTGTCCTTAAAAGCGGCTTAAAATCGATGGAACTTCTCACTAAGTTGACAATGATTCTATCCGATGTTTTCGCACCAACAGAAAGTGTCCATGCAACTCTTGTTGAAGCATTTGGTATTGGAGTCCTTCTCATGGGAGAGTCATCTGTAGGAAAAAGTGAAACAGCGCTAGGTCTCATCGAAAAAGGGCATCGGCTCATCTCTGATGATGTTGTGCGCATCAGAAAAAAGGAAAATGATGTTTTAGTGGGAAGTGGCCCAAAGCTGAACCGTCACCTACTTGAAATTCGCGGAATCGGTATTATTAATGTCGCCAATCTTTTTGGTGCAGTCTGTGTCAAAACAGAAGTGAAAGTTGATATGGTCATCAATTTAGAAGAATGGAATGCAGCGCATTTTTACGATAGAGTTGGTCTTGAAGAGAAATTCACACAAATTTTAGATGTCAACATACCTACCTATATGCTTCCCGTAAAACCTGGGCGTGACATGATTCTCCTCATCGAAACAACCATTCTCAACCATCGTCTGAAAAACATGGGGTATCACTCTGCAAAAGAGTTCAATGAGAAACTCTTAGAAGAAATTGCCAAGCGAAAGAAAGGTGCAACAAGTGAGCGTTAAGGTCGAAGCGACTGTAAAAGTCAAAAACAAATCTGGGTTACATGTTAGGCCAGCTTCCTACTTGGTAAAATTGCTCCAAGATTATATTTCAAAAGTTACGTTGACATATAAGGGAGAGTCAGTCAATGCTCGTAGCATCATGAGCATTATGATCTTAGCTGCCCCAAAAAATGCTAAGATTCATATTGCAGTTGAAGGAAAAGATGCGAATATCGTGCTTGCAAAACTCATCGATGCATTTCAAACGGAGTTTGGAGAAAAGGTGTGAGTAAAATGGAAGAGATCGTTGAAGAAGAAGTGATCTTCTTAGGTTCCCCCATTAGTGAGGGAGTTGCAAGTGGAACCCTTTCTTTTCTAGAAGACTATCACTGCGATGTCATCCCAGAATTTTCCATAAACTCTTCCGATGTCGAGAAAGAAATCGGAAGATATCGACGTGCCATCCTCTCAAGCAAAGAAGATCTCTTTAATCTCCAGAAGTTTCTTGCAAAAGAAGGGTCTAAAGATGCGGTCTCAATTATTGATACCCATATCCAAATGTTAGACGATCCTTTTATGACGACTTTTGTGGAGAAAAAGATTCGTCAGAGGATGAAGAATACTGAGTCTGTCTTTCAAGCTGTCATGACCGAGTACGAAAAGGAGTTTTCGAAGGTTAAGGATCAATTTTTCCAGCAACGGCTGCTCGATATCAAAGATCTTTCAGCTAGGATCTTGCAAAAGCTCTACCCAAAAAAGAAAACCTCGATTCAAGACCTCCCTAAGGATTCTATTATCTTTTCAAAAGAACTCCCGCCATCGGCAATTGCAGAAGCCTCAGCTACCCATATTAAAGGGTTTATCACTGAAATGGGTGGAGCAACATCGCACGCCGCGCTTATTGCTCGCTCCAAAGGTCTCCCCTTTGTAGCAAATCTCGACATGGATATTCTCCGCAAATATAATGATGCTAAAGTGATTGTGGATGGAAAGAAAGGAACGTTGATCATTCATCCAACAGACGTGACTTGTGAGCGTTACCAGTCACCCTCATCAAGCCCAACTCCAACGCCAAGCCTAGAATCAAGTTCTGAAGCCCCCACATGCACAACAGATAAAAAAGGGATTCATATTCATGCAAATATTGAAAGCATAACTGACATCCCCGTACTCTCTTCCTTGGGTGCTAATGGGGTTGGCCTGTTCCGCACAGAATTTCTCTTTTATGGGAACGAACTCCACTCTTTTTCTGAAGAGGAACAGTATTCTCTCTATGCAAAGGTAATGGATGATATTCATCCCCTACCTGTGACATTTCGCGTGTTCGATGTGGGAGGAGATAAAGGAAGCTCTAGCTGGTGTGAGGTAGAGCCGAACCCCGCATTAGGATGTCGAGGCATTCGATTTCTGCTCAGAAATCGGGAGGTTTTTGCCTGGCAACTTCGCGCGCTTCTCCGAGTTAGCCCCAGAGGGAAGCTTTCAATACTGCTACCAATGGTCTCTGACGTCAGTGAACTAAGGGAAGCAAAAGAACTGATTCGGGATATCGCGATTGAACTCAGGGCCGAAGGCCACGATATCGCAGATGATATTCCCGTCGGCTGTATGATTGAGGTTCCAGCAGCCGCTCTCATGGCCGATCTGCTCGCTAAGGAGTGCGACTTTCTATCGATAGGAACCAATGACTTGATGCAGTACACCTTAGCAACAGATAGAACTGCAAAAGAGATCTATTCCTACTACAATCCAACGCACCCTTCTATGATTAAAATTATCGATCAGGTGGTGCGCGGCGCAAATGCACATAGTACTCCTGTCAATATCTGTGGCGAAATGGCGTCAGATCCTCTAATGGTTCCCCTATTAATTGGTCTAGGTGTCAAATCCCTGTCGTGTTCATACAGAAAGATTCCCTCAATCAGAGAAAGAGTGGCGAAGTTGAGCGCGCAGCAATGCTCAGAGTGTGTCGAAAAGCTGCTGCAACTGGAGACGTCTGAGGAAGTCGAAGCGCTCCTTCAAAAACAGTTCGGAGCTACCTCATAAAGGAATCGAGTGAGAGTCCTCCTAAAAGGTCTCCCGCTGGAGAGTTGGAGTCAACTTTTTTCTTTGCATCGTCAAAAGCTGCCATAATCAAATCTTGAAGGCCCTCGACATCTTCAGGATCAACGCATTCAGGCTTAATTAAAACTTTTTTTACTGCCCCTTCACCAGAAAGTGTGATGGTCACAAGACCATTCCCTGCACTCCCTTCCACCTCAAGCTTTTGCATATCTTCTTGCATTTGCGCCATTTGCTCTTGAAGCTTAGCGGCTTGCTTCTTCATCCGTGAAAATCCCTGTCCCATAGAAACCTCAAATAATTTGTTTTACTTATTGGGATGATAGCCGATTCAGCAATAAAATTATACAGGGACTGCTTAAGAAAGTCCCATACACTATATTTGGCACATTATTATTGAGCCTATTCCACAAAAAGCCCCTTGAAAAAAGCTCTTATTTAGATAAGTTGCCATTGAGCTCAACTTCAGCAAAGCGGAGAATCCGCTCGTGCTTAATCTTCTTTTTGAGTTGCATATCATGAGTTGACTCAGTTGATGGAGCAGAGGAAGATATCGGAGGAGTCTCAACCTTTGGAGGAGGAGTCGGCTCCTCTTTTGGTGCTTCCTTTTTTGATTCTGGAAGTTTTGCAATAACAGGTGCCTGTTGTTTAGTCGGTGCAGTCACTGAAGAGCCCGTCTTGATTTGCGATTTAAGCGCTACCAGCTCTTCCACAAGTTTGTCAGGAGTCATCTGTTTCATCGAGCGAATGATGCGAAGGAGCAAAACTTCCAAATTAACTCTTTTAAAGGGACTTTTCTGCACACTTTCTAAAGCAACCATCAAGTGGTCGAGAATGGTCAGCACTTGCTCTTTAGTGTAGAGCTTTGCCGCCTTTGTGTAAGCTGCAACGAACTCATGACTTTCCTCTTGTTTTAGCTCTTCACCTGCACCCAATTGCACAAGGGCAATTTGGCGGTAGTGCCCCATCAGGCAATCGAGAAAATAGGTGAGGTGAACCCCTCCATTAAACACTTGGCCAGCAAGTTCAAAGGCATAGAGAAAGTTGCTGGAGACTGCAGCCTTGTCAAGCTCAAAGAAAGTATCTTGCGGCACAAGACCAAGGACTTCTTGAACCTGCTCTTTGGAAACGGTCTGGGTTCCAAAACAGAGCATTCTGTCCAACATCGACTCAGCATCTCGAAGACTCCCTTCTGCATAAGAGGCAATGAGCGCAAACGCGCCACTTTCTACTTCGACATCCAAATCTTTCGAGATTGCTTGAAGTTTAGCGACTGTTTTTTGAGTAGAGATACGCTGCAGGTCAAAGCGCTGACATCGGCTGAGAATTGTGGGCAGCACCTTGTGAGGCTCTGTCGTTGCAAAGCAGAAAATCACATGAGCTGGAGGCTCTTCCAATGTTTTTAGAAGAGCGTTAAATGCCTCTTTGGTGAGCATATGAACTTCATCGACAATATAAACCTTGTGTCCTGCAGCAGAAGGGGCATAAAGCGTCGTTTCGTTGAGGTTACGGATATCATCGATTCCGCGATTCGACGCCGCATCAATTTCAATGACATCAAGAGAATTGCCCAAGTTGATCTCATGACATGAAGGGCAGGCATTGCATGGCTCTCCCTCTTCCGAGCGATTTTGACAATTAATCGCTTTAGCAAAAAGACGCGCAAGGGTGGTTTTTCCCGTGCCACGAGATCCTGCGAATAGATAAGCATGTCCAACGCGATCATAGCGAATAGCATTCTTCAGCGTAGCAATGATTGCATCTTGCTCATAGACATCTTGAAAAGACTTCGGACGATATTTTTTTGCGATGATTTGATATTGGCTCATGAAGCTGGATTATCCCTTCCAAATAGATTATTTTCAAGCAAGCAGAGATAATATCTACACTTGCTAAAAAAAATATTTGCTCTATGATCGTATGAAACAAGGAGTCCGTGATGAAAAATTCCCCCCACCGCAGAAAACACGAGCAAAAAAAAGCCATTCGCTCAGCACAAAAAGAAGCATTTGAAACTGATGCTAAAGTTCCAAAAGAAGCTACTGTTAAGAAATATACGACCTCAGAAAAAACAGCAAAAATCAATCGCGGTAAAGTGGATCCCAAGCATAAGCACCACCAAACATCTCCTAAAGATGTGACTTGGGATACAGAACCCGATTCGATCCACAAAGAGGGGAAAAGCTGGGTGAAAACGCTTCAAAAACAAACTTTGAATGCAGCTTCTCGTCTTCAAAAAAAGATCCAGAAATTCAAAAAGAAAAAATAAAACGAATGATGTAAAATGGGCGACATAATGAAAATCGCCCACTTATCAGATCTCCATTTTGGGAAGTTTTCCCTTTCGCCAAAGCAGTTCTTCTCGAAGGAATGGATTGGTAATTTCAACTACTTTCTGAACCGGCGTCATGAGTTTGATCGCCACATCCCCTTTTCAATCCCCTCTGTTTTGGATGCAATGAACGTTACCCATGCCCTCATCTCTGGAGATCTTACGACGACATCTTCAAAAGTGGAATATGAAATTGCCCAGTTTTTTACCCGTCAGCTTGAAGACTTAGGGATCAAAGTGATCGCGATTCCTGGAAATCACGACCATTATACGCGAAAAGCCTACAGGGAAAAGCGGTTCTATCATTACTATCCCTCATCTTCTGAAACCTCTTCCTATAACTTAAAAAACCATGGGGTGACTGCACACCGTTTGCAGGAAGGCTGGACGCTTGTTGCTTTAGATACAGCTATTGCAACCCCAATAGGGAGTGCGAATGGTCAGTTTTCTTCTGAAATTGAGAGTCATTTAATCACACTTCTAGAGTCTCTACCTCTTGATGAGAAAATCATCATCATGAATCACTTCCCTCTCTTTTCTTATGAAAAGCCTAAGAGGCGTCTCCTTGGTTGTGAAAAACTTCAAAGCATCGTTAAAAATAGCCCCAATGTTCTTTTCTATCTCCATGGGCATGCCCATCGACGGAGTGTTGCAGATTTGCGCTCCAATAGGCTCCCGATTGTGCTAGATTGCGGCAGCTCTGGGCTCTCTAATGGAACATGGAATCTCCTTGACATTGACAAAGAAGGGTGCGATCTTGATATATATCAATATGGTGAAAACCGGTGGAAAGTCATCACAACGCATCACTTCAAATGGTAGAGACAAAAAACGAAACATCCCCCCTTCACCTCGTTGACAACAAGCCTTGGTATCACAATGGGCTCCACTTCAAGTGTACCGGATGTGGAGCGTGTTGCCGAGGTCCTGGTTATGTCTGGATAAATGCCAACGAAGTTGCAAGGCTTGCAAATGCACTCAACCTCTCTCAATCTGACTTTACAAAGAAGTACACAAGACAAGTTGGAAATCGACTCGCTCTCCTCAATGACCCTCGCACTGAAGATTGCATTTTTTTGAAAGAGGGTAAAGAGTGCTCAGTTTACGAAGCGCGCCCAGACCAATGTCAATCGTTCCCCTGGTGGCCAGAGCAACTAGAAAATGAAGAAGAGTGGAAAGAAGAAAAAAAGCGTTGCGAAGGGATCGATCACCCCGATGCCCCCTTAATCCCCTTTGAAGAAATCCAAAAGCATGTCTGATTTACCTCCTCACATTAAAGCTTACGTTGAAGAGTGGCTCTCTGCCTCTTTCGATGAGGAAACAATGCAAGAGGTTCAAAGACTAATTCTAGAGCAGCCAGAATCTCTCGAAGATCTGTTTGGCACGATGATCTCGTTTGGCACAGGAGGTATGCGCGGCATTGTTGGCGTCGGACGCAGTCGTCTAAATAAATATACGATTCGCATTGCCTCCCAAGGACTCGCTAACTACATCCTCAAAACAAAAGAAAAAGGCTCTCTTTTTATCTCTTATGATCCACGCCATCACTCGCGCCTCTTTGCAGAGGAAACGGCGCGCGTCATGGCTGG
This sequence comes from Simkaniaceae bacterium, assembly GCA_030149435.1. Taxonomy (GTDB): domain Bacteria; phylum Chlamydiota; class Chlamydiia; order Chlamydiales; family Simkaniaceae; genus JASBRR01. The sequence goes on along the minus strand of JASBRR010000043.1, from coordinate 9,120 downwards.
AAATGGGATCAAAGCCTATATCACGAGGGAACTGAGGCCTACACCTTTTGTCTCCTTTGGCTGTCGCCACCATAAGTGCACGGCAGCGGTGATGATTACAGCCTCGCACAACCCCCCAGAATACAATGGATACAAAGTCTACTGGAGCGATGGGGCTCAAGTGGTCTCTCCTCACGATCAGGGCATCATGGATGAGGTTGCAAAAGTCGAGAGCCAAGCAGATATCAAGCTTGCTGAGTTTAACGACTCTCTTATTTGTGAAGTTGGAGCTGATGAGGATGAAGCGTACTATGAAGCGATTGCTCCCCTCCAAAACTACCCTAAAGACAATGCATCCCTAGGACATGCTCTCAGCATTGTTTATTCTCCCCTTCATGGTGCAGGTGTCACTCTTCTACCAGAAGCGCTGAAACGATGGGGTTTTACCTCTCTTAGCCTTGTGGAAGAACAAAAAGAGCCACACGGGAGCTTCCCCTCAGTCAAAGGGCCCAACCCTGAAGAGGCTTCCGCTCTTGCGCTAGGAATTGAATCACTAGAGGAGTCGGGAAGTGATCTCTTTATTGCAACCGATCCCGATGCCGATCGGATAAGTGTGGTGGCAATGCATCAGGGATACCCAGTAGTTTTAAATGGAAACCAAATTGCAGCGCTCTGTGTTTACTATCTCTGCCAAACACTTAAAACCCTTGGAAAAATGCCCACAAATGGCGCCATTGTCACGACAATCGTGACAACTGAACTGTTAAGTGATATTGCAACAGTTTTTAACATTGACTGCTACGCCGTGTTAACAGGATTTAAATACATCGGCGAAAAAATCCATGAGTGGGAATTAAACGCTGATGGGCACACCTTTATTTTTGGTGCTGAAGAGTCTCTAGGCTACTTATACGGGACACACTCTCGGGATAAGGATGGAATCATTACAGCGTGTCTGATTGCAGAGATGACCTTGCAGCTCAAAAAGCAGGAAAAAACACTCATAGACCTTCTTCAAACGATTTATCATAAGTTCGGAATCTACAAAGAAAAACAGCTTCCTATTGCCTTTGCTTCAGGACAAGAGGGGTTAGACCAAATGCAAACACTCATGGAGACTTTAAGGAAAGAGCCCCTAAATGAAATTAATGGCTCTAAAGTGACTGAAATTTGTGACTATCAGTTGGGGATCAAAACTGATAGCTCAGGAAATACTTCCCCTTTAGACCTGCCAAAATCGAATGTTCTCCTCTACCGTTTAAGTGACGGAAGCCGCTACGTAATTCGCCCTTCGGGGACTGAGCCCAAAATGAAAATCTACGGCATGGTAAAACAAAAAGAATTTACATCTATAGAAGAGGGGCTAGAAACATGTGATAGAAAGCTCGATAAAACGCTTCACTCACTCAAGCAAAAAATGGTGGCAAAGTAAGGCGTTCTTTTTTGCTTCCTTACAAAGAACAGAAAAGTTTTGGGAAAACTACCCCATACTACATTTCGCTCTTTTTTTTCTTTTTGGACTCATTGCCTATCAGAACCCTTGGAATTTAACTTTAGCGCCTCTTTTTCTCACACGAAAACAAGGGATCAGAAGTTTGATCTTTGTGGCTTGTGGATTTCTCTACATCTCACTTTTTTTTCCCACTCCTCCACTAAGTGCTAGTGGGAGCGGAATTTTTCATATTCAGGAGATTAAGAGAAGTCAGTCTCCATTCCAGTCAAGCCTTGTCTATGTGGGGAAATTAAAAACGTTCCAAAGTGAGGGAAAAACTTATCGAGGGCTTCCCTGCCGCATTTATGTATCGGGAAAACAGAAACGGCCGCAGGCAAATCGAGACTATGTCTTTCAAGATGCAACCTTGCAAGAGATCAAGCCAAACCGGTACGTCTTAAAACCTACAGAGTGGCAACCTATTGAGAGGAGTTTTAGCTTGGCTGAAATGCGCTTTGATCTCAAAGAGAAGCTCAAAAGGCACTTAATGCACTACTATAAAGGAAAGCGGGAACTTTCATTGATGCGTGGTCTCTTAACAGGCCAACTCGAAAATCCCCTGCTCGCGTTTCAATTTGGAAAGGTGGGGCTTGAACACCTTTTGGCGATCTCAGGATTTCATTTTGTCCTCATCTCTACACTTTGTTTTTTCCTATTAAAAAGGGTCTTATCCGATCGGTTAGCAGCTACTCTGCTCCTCTTCTTCTTATTTGCCTATTTTTTATACATGGGTCCAGGTCCTTCGATCAGCCGCGCCTGGATCGGCGCTCTTGTTTTTCTTTGCGGACATCTTTTCCATCTCAGGCCAACAGGACTTAACGCTCTGGGGTGTGGCCTTGCTGCAGCGCTGATTCTCAGTCCGACAATTATTTTGGATATCGGCTTTCAACTGAGCTTTTCTGCAACACTTGGAATCTTGCTCTTCTTCCGCCCATGCGAAAAAGCGCTTGAATTGTGGCTTCCCAAACAACCGTTTTCAACCCTTATCAATTGGAAAAGAAGGACACAATTTGGATACCTCTTTTCATCCTTTCTAAGAAGCACCCTGGCATTAAACCTCTCTGTTCTCACATTCATTCTCCCTTTCCTTCTATTTCACTTCCATCGCTTTCCCCTGATCAGCCTCCTCTACAACCTCTTTTTCCCCATTCTATTCAGTGGACTGATGCTCCTTCTCCTTTGTTCGTTTCTTTGCCCCCCACTCCATGCAGTGACAAATGGATACGCACTATTTTTGTTAGATTTTGTGACCTATGCACCCACGAAATGGATGGTCTATCTGCGAGTCAAGCCTTTCTCCCCTCTCACCCTTGCAGTGATCGTCGCAGGAGTGGGCTTTTTGGGCATCTATTTATGGGAGCGCAGTCGCATTTCTTTAAAATAATGGCTAAATGAATGGATATAAAAACAGAAAGCGTACTATCACTACACTAACTCTGTTCCAGGAAAACCTCGATGCAGCGCAAGACACTGAAGACACTCCAAATCGTTATGATCAACGTGATTGCTGTAGACAGCATCCGCACCCTTCCCTTTTCTGCAGAGCTCGGATTTTCTCTCCTCTTCTTCTATCTGCTAGCTGCCCTTTGCTTTTTTATTCCCAGTGGACTCGTCGCTGCAGAGCTCGGCACGGGCTGGCCAAAAACTGGCGGAATTTATGTTTGGGTGAAAGAAGCTTTCGGCAAAAAAGTGGGACTTTGTGTCATCTGGATCAACTGGATTTATAATGTCGTTTGGTACCCCACAATTATGGCTCTGATTGCGGGAACACTCACCTACTTTTTCAACCCCGACCTTGCGGAAAACCGCCTCTACATGGCAACGACAGTGGTGACTCTATTCTGGATCGCGACCTTAGTGAACTGCTTTGGGATGAAAGTCTCCTCATGGATCAGTACAGTAGGAGCTTTAGTCGGAACCATTTTACCGATGCTGTTTATCACCGCGATTGGCATCCTTTCCCTTCTGAGCCATGTTCCTTCTCAAATCGCTTTCACTGGCAAAGACTTCCTTCCAAAGTTTTTTGACCTCCCCTTCTTTAGCTCTATTCTGTTCGGGCTTTTGGGACTAGAAATGGCTGCAACCCATGCTGCAGAAATGAAAAACCCCAAGCGGGATTATCCCCGCAGCGTCTTCATTGCAATCGTCATTATTCTCCTCACAATCACTCTATCCTCGCTTTCGATGGCGGTCATCGTCCCCCATAAAGGCCTCAGTCTATCTACAGGGATCCTTCAAGCCTTTTTTATTTTCTTTCACGCCCATCACATGGATTGGATGATCCCTCTCGTTGCAGGTGCTATTATCATTGGAGGGCTTTCTGGCGTTTCAGCTTGGATCATCGGCCCCACTAAAGGACTTATGGTTGCCGCTCAAGATAAACTCTTGCCCCCTTCCTTCACAAAAAAAAACAGACACCATGTGCCTGTCCGCGTCCTCTTAACACAAGGAGTGATTGTCACAGCCCTATCATTAGCATTTGTGTTGATGCCAACGGTGAATAGCTCTTTTTGGCTCCTATCCCAGATCACAGCTCAGCTTGCCCTCATCGTCTACATGGGGCTCTTTGCTGCGGGAATTCGCCTCAGGTACAAAACGCGAGAGGTCTCGCGCACCTTTACCATCCCTGGAAAGAGAAACCTCGGCATGTGGCTCGTTGGAGGGATTGGCGCGCTCACATGTATAGGAACTTTTGGAATGGGATTCATCCCCCCTAAAGGATTTTATATAGGGGAAATTGGGGTCTATGAAGCCACCCTCGTGATTGGAATCCTCCTGGGAGTGCTTTCCCCGCTGGTATTCACTAAAAAAACTCTTTGACATGGGTGTCAGTTCTTACTTGAACTCTTGAATTTTTCTTGATATTCTTATTCTAAATTCGCAAAGTAGGGGCTGCTTAAAAAAGTCGCTTTTTACAGATTTTGTAGCATTTTTTGAGAAAAATTGACGGTTTTGAAAATTCGCATATGCCTAAGTATAGGGAATTTGAAAAACTGTTAATTTTGCCAAAAAATGCACAAAGGCTGTGAGAATGGAATTTCTTAAGCAGCCCCATAAAAATGTTTTTAAACGAGAACGCTTCATGGCAAAACAGAAAGAGTCCCTAACTAAACACCCGATCATTTTACGCTTTCACCGATTGATGGATGCCTTCGCTAAGTCTGATGATGAGAGAGACTTCTATCTCAATACAGAAGAGGGTTTTATCATCTTTGCCGATATCGATAAAAATCTTGAAGACTTTGAGAGGCTCGAAGCTGAGATTGAGAAATCTAAAGATATTTTTTACCTCATTCCCAAGATGACCTTCTACGAAACAAAAAAGTTCATGGAAGGGTTTGTGAATGAAAAGGTTTACGATATCGATACCAAGGAAAAGCTCCTCGATATCATTCAGTCTAAAGAAGCCCGTGAAAACTTCTTGGAGTTCATTTACGACCATTTAACTGAGCTCGAAAAGTGGCAACAATATTATCACGAGCGCTCCCGTATCCGCATCATTGAGTGGCTAAGAAACGAAGGGATCCAATTCGTCTTTGAAGAAGATCTCGATATCCAAAAAAATGTCCTCGAAAAAGTGAAACAGCACCTCTTTGAAACGGGAAGAGTTCCGAAAGATGTGCAAAGCGCGCGCGAGGTCATTTACGCAAAATCGCAAACCTACTACTCCAATGAAGCGCTTAATCCAAGGCCTAAAAGAGGAAGACCACCTAAGCAAGCCGCTAAAGTTGAAGTGGAGCCTCAATACACAAGCGACATCTATACGACTGTAAAGTCAGAGATGCGCCCCTTCCTCTATGTGCCCGACTTCACAAGCACTTCTGTGACGTTCTCAGCGAAATTCGATACAGAGGCTCAACTCATTGCAAGCCTTCGCGGAAGTTCACGTGTTAAAATTGACTCAAAACTCGAAGCGCTCTCTCAACGCCTCGAGTCATTGCGCCATTTATCTGACCGCTTCCGCTCAAGCGATACGTTAGGAGATGAGACAGAGGTGAAGATTCTCTCTTCTGTCAGCCAACAGGAGGGCCCTAAACCGGGGGCTGAAGAAGAGGGTAAAAAAGGAAAAATTGCGAGTCTTGCATCGGGCCTTCTCAAGAAGAAGCGAGGCCGTCCTCCAAAGGAGAAGTCAGAGATCCAAGAGATGATTCAGAAGAAAAGAAAAGCTGGTATCAAGCAAGTCACGCCAATTACACGCAAGCAAACAAAGAAAAAAAGTGATAAAAAGTGATGGGGGCTATCACACAGTCAGAGCAAGTGAAAACAAATAATCCAAAAAACTGCATCAACACCCTAAAACTCATGTATGAAGCGCGCTTCATGGATGAGAAAATGCAAAAGCTGGTGAAGCAAAACAAGGGTGCGACATTTCACCTCTTCACAGGTGGCCATGAAATGATTGGCGTCATGTGTGGCGCTGCCCTTGAACGAGGGAAAGACTGGGGCCTTCCCTACTACCGCGATCGCGCCTTTGCTCTCGGTTTAGGCTGCACGATGGAAGACCTTTTTGCTGCCTTTCTTGCACGCAATATCCCTCACCACTCTGGTGGTAGAATGATGCCCGACCACTTTTCTCATAAACAACTCCGCATCCCCTGTCAATCGAGCGTTGTGGGATCTCAATTCCTCCACGCTGTTGGAGTTGCTAAAGCGGCTAGACTCGCTGGGAAAAATGAAGTGACCTACGTCTCAGGCGGAGATGGATCGACATCGCAGGGAGACTTTCACGAAGCCCTAAACTACACATGTCTTCATAAGCTAGGCGTTATTTTTGTGATTCAAGATAATGGATGGGCAATCTCCGTTCCAACCAATGACCAAACTACAGGTGGATCGATTGCGAAGATCGCCGAAGGGTACGAAGGGCTCAGCGTCCATGAAATTGATGGGTGTGACTATGAAGCTGTCTCGGCTGCTCTCGACGCTGCAATCTCTAAAGGGCGCAGGATGGAAGGACCATCTCTAATTGTCGCTAAAGTCCCGAGACTCGGGCCTCACAGTAGCAGTGATGACCCAAAAAAATACAAAAATGAATCCCATTTTGCTGAAGATATCGAACAAGACCCCCTTCCCCGCTTCGAAAACTGGATCCTCTCTCAGCAAATCATGACTGAAGAAGAAATGGCTGAGCTCCAAGAGAAAGTACGAGCAGAGGTTGAAGAAGCTGCAAAAGCTGCAGAAGCGCTTCCCCTTCAAGATGTCAGCGAGGTCTCTTCCCATATCTTTGTCCCCCATCAAGCTGAAGAAATCCTCACTCCAGAGGCTCGAGGTGAATCGATTGTGATTATGGATGCACTGAACCACGCTCTCGATGAAGAGATGGCAAGAGATGAAGGTGTGATCCTCTTTGGTCAAGATATTGCCCACGGAAAAGGGGGCGTATTTGGCATTACGCGAGGCCTTACAGAAAAGTATGGGGAAGAGCGTTGCTTTAACACTCCTCTGGCAGAATCGACGATCGTTGGAACCGCTATTGGCATCTCGATGCACAGCAACTTTAAGCCTGTTGCAGAGATCCAATTCTCCGACTATGTTTGGACCGGAATCAACCAGCTCTTCAACGAACTTGCAACCCTACACTACCGCTCGAATGGTGAGTGGAACTGTCCAGTTGTAATCCGCATGCCCTCAGGTGGGTATATCCAAGGGGGCCCTTACCACTCACAGAGTATTGAAGCTTTCCTCTGCCACGTTCCCGGTCTCAAAGTTGTGATCCCTAGCAACGCAGCTGATGCAAAAATGCTTCTCAAAAGTGCCATCCGCGACCCCAACCCCGTCATCTTCCTCGAGCATAAAGCGCTCTACCGCCAACGCACCTTCTCAGCGAATCCCGAGCCTACAAAAGATGAGCTCCTTCCACTTGGAAAAGCTCATGTTGTGCGCGAAGGAAGCGATGTCACCCTCGTTTGCTATGGCCTAATGGTTCATATGGCAAAAGAGGTTGCGATGAAACTGGAAAACGAAGGGATCAGCGTGGAGATCATCGACCTGAGAACACTCAATCCTCTCGATACCGAGACGATCCTAAGCTCAATTGAAAAGACCAGCAAATTGTTGATTGCTCATGAAGCCCCCCTAAACTGTGGCTTTGGAGCCGAAGTGGCTGCGCGCATGAGTGAGGAAGGCTTCCACTACTTAGATGCTCCAGTCAAGCGCATCGGCAGCCTCAACACCTGCGTGCCTTACGCAAAGCACCTTGAAGATGCTGTGCTTCCACAAAAAAGTGACCTTGAAAAAGCAATTAGGGAACTCGTTGCTTATTAGAACAAGTTCTTTTTCGCTTAGATGAAAGCTTGCGCTTAAGCGCACTGCTCTGTTTTTTGAGCTCCGTGAGTGTCAGACGATCATCAGCACTTTCATTCAAGTGAATGACACGTGCCATCAAGCTCTCTTGCGTCTTTTCAAGCGCTTCCCTCTCGACCGTATACGCTGGATCATTTCTAATTCCCTTAAGCGCCTCAGCATTCTCTAGGATCCGATCTAAAACCGCATCGATCTCTGCTTGCACGTCTTGTCTACTCACATTGCAACCTATCAATTATTGCATACCTTTTAGACATATATAAACGGCTAATTAATATTGTCAATATTTATGACCGTTTTGTGGGAGCAAAGTTAAAATGTCAGCTTTTCGCCAATGTTAAAATGTCACCCTCAGGATTAACCCAAAGGGAAGTGAATGGAGAAAAGAATGAGTATCGAGGAAGCAAGAAGATACGGAGAGATGAAGGAAGTAGATAAGAAAAAGTTGACTTTGCGAGAGGCCAGCGTCGAGCTTGGCCTCTCGCTAAGACAACTCAAAAGAGTGAAGAAGAAGTACCAAATTGAAGGGACAGAAGGGCTTACTTCAAAGCGGAGAGGAAGAGTGAGCCCAAATGCCACTGATCCTCAAGTCAAAGCTGAAGAGTTAACCACTTTAAAAAGTGAGGAGTACGCTGGATTTGGACCAACCTTTGCTCGGGATAAAATAGAAGAGAGGCAAGGGCACTGCCTCTCTTCAGAAACCGTCCGCAAGTGGATGACCTCGGAGGGATTATGGATCCCAAAGAATAAGAAAAAGAGTAAAGCATAATCGAGGCGTATGAGGCGAGGGAAATTTGGAGAACTCCTCCAAGGAGATGGATCGAGGCATGCCTGGTTCGAAGATCGGGGTCCTGAGTGCACGATGGTTGTATTTGTTGACGACGCTACTAGTCAAATTACAGTCGCTAAATTTGTATCTGCTGATACGACTCTGTCGTCTCAGCAGATACTGGAAGAGCATCTAAAAAAGTATGGTAGACCAAGAGGGCTCTTATGTAGATAAGCATGCGATTTTTTTGACCTTAAGAGGAGGAGAAGTCTCACAAACAACTCACTTTTCCAGGGTGCTAAAAGAGCTAGATATTGAGCTGATCTATGCGCATAGTCCGCAAGCCAAAGGAAGAGTAGAAAGAGCCCATGGAACAATGCAGGACCGGCTAATCAAAGAGATGAGACTACAAAACATCTCAAGCATATAAGAAGCGAATGCCTTTTTACCCACCTTTATCGAGGAATATAACGCTAAGTATGGAGTGAAACCTAGGGAAGAGGTCGATGGACATCGACCTCTTCCAAAAGAAGTGAACCTTGAGAGGTTATTTGCGCGGAAGGAAAGTCGAAAAGTA
>JASBRR010000042.1 GCA_030149435.1 Simkaniaceae bacterium | reverse complement strand
TTGCAGATTTTTCAGCAAATTTTGAGAAAAATTGAAAGTTTTGAAAATTCGCATATGCCTAAGTATAGGGAATTTGAAAAACTTTTGATTTTGCCAAAAAATGAACAAACGCTGTGAGAATGGACTTTCTTAAGCAGTCCCATTATATGATACCGCATGAAATTCAAGGGCATTAAGGTTCATCCTTAATGCCTTTTTTTAGATCAGCTCAAATTGACTTCTCCCCTGCTTTTTTATCGCTAACGTTGAGGCCCACTTTCCAAAGGGTCAACTCCAACTAGATCCTTCACCACCAAATATTTTAGCAAATCATCTTCGCAGTCATACCCCTCATTTCTTCAGAATTTAGATCAGTGAACGATGAAGTAAATCTTATAGTCTTGTTGCTCAGGACAAAATGCACAAAAAAGCAAGCCATTGATTAATTTGGAGCAATACATTGGAGTTGATCGTTTATCAGAGTAAAAAACACACCTCACATATCACTCAAAAATTATATGTCATTGAAAATTAGTAAAATAAAGATTAACCCCTTTACATAATCTTAACAAAATGATAGGATTCCTCTTTTTCATAAGATGAGAAAGGGGAAATATGACACAGCCAGTTAATCAATCAACAACATTCACAATCACCACCTCTAAAGGCAATCAAGCAATTGATGTAGCAAGATACAATCAAGAGTTGATATCTTTTTTTAACAAGGCACTCAATATTCAGATATCTTCACAAGATCATTACTCTCAGCAATGTCATGATGTTCGCGATCAGGCAGTAAGAGAAGCTAAACGCGATTGGAGAGTGTTCAAAAAAAGTGAAGTACAGGATGCACTCTCCGAGCTCGCTGTTCGCGTTGATCAGTCCTTGCTAGGATATGGAATCAAACACGGCAGTTCTTGGACTGAGGACTTCATCTCAAACGAAATCGATATTCACTCCATCGATCAAGAGGGTAATACTGCGCTACATATCGCAGCAAGAGAAGGAAAGGATCAGTTCATTGGACCATTATCAAAACACTTGAAATTAGATGAGACAAATCGTCTAGGACAAACTCCTCTTAGCCTTGCTATTTATCATTCAAAAGCTGAGGTTGTTAAGGAGCTTCTAAATCATGGAGCGAGTCTAACGACGTCTATTCCGCGCGTCAAAGGTAGTCCAAACATGCTCTTTCCAGATGAATATGCTGTAGCTCATGGAAAAATCGAATGTTTATCAATACTAAGGGGTCAGGGTCAATCTCAACATAGTGCTAATCTGATCCAAGTGGCAGTTTGTTGCGAACAGAACGGTGCTCTCAGATATTTGCTAGAAAACCTTTCCCCTGAAGAGAAAACAATACTATTAAATCATATTAATGATTACAACCACACTCCCTTGGTAACTGCAGTCAGAACAGGTAAATTAGAAGCAGTTAAGGAGATAATAAAATACAAGCAAGATTATCTAAACGGTAAGGATTCTTTTGGAAGAACCCTAATGCATCATGCTGCAGAAACGAATCAACATAGCATCATACAGTTTCTAGCAAAAGAGGGTGCAGGGTTAGAATCTAAGGATAATAAAGGCAAGACTCCACTAGATCTCATTTTAGGTGATGGTCCAGCTGCTTCTTCTTGTCGTGGTCTGCTAAACAATTTAATTGCCAAATCAAAAAAAGAGAGCGCTATAGGTTTCCAACCTCCAAAAAATCTCGTCTTCAAAGGTGGGGGGCCGAAGGGGCTTGCATATATTGGCGCCCTGAAATGTCTGAATGAACAAGGAAAACTTTCTGATCTCCAAAGAGTTGCAGGAACCTCTGCAGGGGCAATTACAGCCTCTCTTGTTGCTATTGGCTACCCAATCGATCAACTGGAAGCCCTTTTAACGAGAACAGACCTAATGTCTTTTATCGACAGTGAACGTTTAAAAGAAATCATACAAATAAAAGACAATTACACAGTTCAAGTCATCAGCGCATTACGTAATATTAGAGAAAGAAGCTTTGGGGTTATCCATGATATACAATCATTTATAGGATTTTGTGATGGAGAGGGCTTCAGGACATGGTTAGAAGGGGAGATAGAGAAAATAACAGAGAAAAAATTCCTGACTTTTGGAGAGCTTGCCCAACTCGTGAAAAATGAGCCTAAAAAATATAGACATCTCCATGTCTATGCCACAGAAATGACAAACCAATACAAACATCCCATTTATCATATGAGTTCTGAAGATAACAATCAGAAAGACATTATCATTTCTGATGCGATCAGAGCTTCGATGTCCATTCCTGGAGTTTTCAAGCCTCATACACTCCACATCATGAAAGAAATCAACGGTGAGCGTATTCGGTTGGAAGTCAAGGAATTTGGAAGTTTCTTAGATGGCGGCATGTTGAATAATTTTCCTATCGAAACCTTTGATAATAAAAAATATACCGAAGAACAGCCCAGCTCAGAACAATCTGACCTCTATGATTTCAACCCCCACACTCTAGGTCTAACCCTGGTTTCGAAACAAAAACCACAGACTGATCAAGATGGGATAAATGATCTTACGACATTTATAGCAAGCGTTACCCAAGTTTACTATGGAGCAGAAGAGGCTATTCGTGATGCGCGCGGAAGCAATAATGTAAATCGAGTTGTAGAGATTGATCCTGTGGGTGTGACATTGCTTGAGTTCAACATGGAAGATGAAACAAAAAAGATGCTTTTAGATTCAGGGCATTCTGCAATGCGTGCGTTTATTCATAAGCGCACGGCACAGGAGCCTGAGCCTCTGATTCCAAGATTTCAAGCAGAAGATAGGTTCACTCTACTCAAAGCACTCCGGAACGCTTCCCCAGAAAAATACCCTTCTTACTTAGATGAGGTGCTTAAGGATCATCATAACGAACTTTTCGACCATTTAATTGACATGATTAAGCTAGAGGATGAGAGTGAAAAAAATAAGATGATTGAGAAGCTCCCATTTTCTTCGATCGCCAAGATCGCGATGCAGCTGTGCGATGCTATCATTTCGCGCGTCAATTTAACCCCTCAACAAAGTAAAAATGTCCTATTTTTACTGGGGAGATCTGGTGCAGGAAAGTCTACGGCGCTTTGTTTCTTGCGTGGGGATCAAATGACCTTAGATAAAGCGGGGCGATACCATTCAACACAGGATAAGGATGCAATAGGTTGTGGAAAGGACTCTTGCACACTCTTACCCTCCTTTGAACAGGTTCACGATCTGACAGTTGTGGATTTTCCAGGCTTTAGCGATACAAGGGGGACTCTTGTTGACTTAGGGATGGAACTGGCCCTTAAACATCTAACAAAAAAGTATCAACCGAAGATCTTGATGATGGAATCGGTGATCACTGATGAGAAATATAGGTATCAAAGTGATCTTAGGAAGCGTCTCGATCGGCTCTTTATTGCGACTCCAAAATGCATACTCGGGCTGACACACTATTCCGATCAAAAGCACTTTATTAAGATACGAAAGAATGAAGCGGAGCAAAGAAAAGCCCAAAGCGAGCCGACCAGAGAAGAAGAGAGGCTAAAGGGAAAAATTAATAATATTAAAGAGGCTTTAGAAGATTCAGAGCTTCCAGCTGCTCTAGTTCCCTCCTGGGAACAAAAATTGAAAGAAGCAGAGGTAAAGCTGGCAACACTAGAGCAGCGAAGAAAATCCTCAGTGCAACAGCCCCTAGCTAAAACAGAAGAAAGTGAGAGCCTTGGCAAAGTGGAAGACGAAATATGTAAGATGTTGAAGGTCCAAGATAAGCTTCATTTTTTTGATCTGGAGACAGAGGGGAGACGGAAGAACATGCTTCAAAAGCTACAGACGATGGCAAATGAAGGCTTTTGGATTTACAAACAGGGCTTCGCTTCAATCGATTTCAGTGATTTAAGTAAAAAGTTTAATGAGGAATTTAATTTCACCACCGTTTTTCGACCGCCTTTGGATCGTATTGAGACCTTTTGCGATCAGGTTCAAAAATCAACTCTAGTTGAGGCTCTTTTTGAGGAGACTCACCCAGACGTTATTAAGTTTTTAAAACTCGATGAGGTAGGGAAGGAATTGCTAAGAACCTCAAGCGAAAACCTAGTCAATCATTACATTGGCGACATTGTAGACAGTGTTACTGAAAAAATGGATCGTTCTAAAACAGAAGAGTTTATCAATAACTATCAGCAGCAAATGGGAGAAGAGACAGCCAAAAAACTTAGAAAAGCGGAATATGAATTAATCAAAACGGTCTCACAAGCTGAAAAGGACAGAGCTCAAATTTCAGAAGAGGATTGGACTCACCATAAAAAACAGCTGGATTCAACGCTAGAGAAAACAAGGGAGAAAGCTAAAATTGAAATAGTTCAGGGATGGTGTTGGGTTAGTAGGATTATACAAGAGAAGTTTAGATGGTGGGATTTAGCTAAAGAAGCACAAGATAAAGTAAATGAAGTGCTTAAAAATACGATTAATCAATATAGTGAAGATTTAAAAAAAATTAATCATTTACTTATCAAATTATTAGAGACGAAGGGGGGGATTGACTACAATAACGATTTGAAGAAACATTTAGCACAATTTAAGCATGTAGAAGAACAGTTTTATATTGGTGACTTTCTGCAGAATATTGATCATGCAGTTCAAAAAACAAAAAAGCACTATGGGGAAAAAATATGGGAGACTCGATTTAAACTTTTATCAGAAAAACTAAGCAATGTAGACATCCCTAATCCACTTGCACTCTATTTGGCTTATGGACCAACCCAAAACGGTAATGAACTCAAGTTTTGCTCTGCTGCTGAATCGGTCACACTTTTTCACAGAAACCCGAAGCAATATTGTAGCAAAACAGGTGCAAGTCAAGATGGTGCATTGATTGATGAACGTCGATTGCAATACGTTTTTCAAAGGTTAGGAGTCGACATAGAAAGTCCACTTGACAAGATGTTTGTTAGGGCCTTGATGTTAGAAAAGTTGGAATACTTGAACCAGCAATATGCGAAAGACTATGTTTTCAAAGTCGTAAGTGAAAACAATGGGTTAAATCAATAAAATCCAATTAGCAATTCTCTGCGTAGAAGGAAGGGGCCAAAATCTAAAGTAAATGTTAGTTCATCCCATTTTAGAACTTTCTATAGAAAGAGCAGTTTTTTCTAGCCCAATAGGTGAGTGCTTATGATTGAAAAGTCGAAACATAGGCGCTCATAGGAGGGTTTTCCCCTAGCTAAAAAGAAGGGTGTTGAAGACTGAATGAAAATCATGACTATGCTTTACTTCTTGCTTAATGTGGACCATGCAGATTTCAGGAACTCTATGGGACTGCTCTCGAAAGTCGCTCTTTGCAGATTTTGTAGCGGTTTTTGAGAAAAAGCGAAAGAGTTGAAAATCTACATATACCTCACGTATAGGAGATTTGCAAAAATTTTGATTTTGCCAAAAAAGGTGCAAAATGTGTGAGGATGGAATTTCTTAAGCAGTCCCTATATAGATCAAGCTTTGACTAATGACCTTGAAAGTTAACTCTCCGTCAGTCCTGTAGCTGACACCATCTCAGTTAGGGAGAGAAAAGAAATGTAGTTTATTCATATCCAGTGGATTATAAAAAGTGCAGCTATGTTAGATAAACATAACGAGCAATTTTAATTCTCTGGTAATTAATAGGATGCGTTAATTTTTCACGCTAACTGCACAATGCCAGCTGTAGACCTGTTTGTCCTGAATAAACTCCATTTAAAGAATTTTTTTTCATTGATCTATTGAAATAAATAAACACCCCTAAAATCTTTACAACATCTTAATAAAATGATAAGATCGAAACTCTAACATCTTAATTTAAAGGAATTTATATGTTTAATTGTGTCTCGAGTCCGTATCAATCTTTCAAAAATATGCTATCTAATGCTTTGCGTTATTATATGTTTGCTTTCACAGAGTATCGAGATGGTCCTACCTCTGAAACAACTCAAGAGGGTAATCAAGCCCCTACTCCCCTACAAATACAGCCTGAAAAGAATGCCAATGATCTACTGCACACTCCACAGGATTCTAAGCCGCCAGTGAATGAAGCAATCCTATTAAATAGAAGAACGCGACTCGACGAACTCCGGAACGCTTCCCCAGAAAAATACCCTTCTTATTTAGATGAGGTGCTTAAGGATCAACATATCGAACTTTTCGACCATTTAATTGACATGATACAGCTAGAGTGTAGGAGTGAAAAAAATAAGAAGATTGAGAAGCTCCCATTTTCTTCGATCGCCAAGATCGCGATGCAGCTGCGCGATGCTATCATTTCGCGCGTCGATTTAACCGCTCAACAAAGTAAAAATGTCCTATTTTTACTGGGGAGATCTGGTGCAGGAAAATCCACGGCGCTTTGTTTCTTGCGTGGGGATCAAATGACCTTAGACAATGAGGGGCGATACCATTCAACACAAGATAAGGAGGCAATAGGTTATGGAAAGGACTCTTGCACACTCTTGCCCTCTGTTGCAGAGGCTAACGATCTGACAGTTGTGGATTTTCCAGGCTTTAGCGATACAAGGGGGACTCTTGTTGACTTAGGGATGGAACTGGCCCTTAAACATCTAACAAAAAAGTATCAACCGAAAATCTTGATGATGGAATCGGTGATCACAGATGAGAAATATAGGTATCAAAGTGATCTTAGGAAGCGTCTCGATCGGCTCTTTATTGCGACTCCAAAATGCATACTCGGGCTGACAAAGTACTCCCATCAAAAGCACTTTATTGAGATGCGAAGGATTGAAGCGGAGCAAAGAAAAGCCCAAAGCGAGCCGACCAGAGAAGAAGAGAGGCTAAAGGGAGCAATTAATAATATTAAAGAGACCTTAGGAAGTTCAGAGCTTCCAGCTGCTCTAGTTCCCTCCTGGGAACAAAAATTGACAGAAGCAGAGGTAAAGCTGGCAACACTAGAGCAGCAAAGAAAATCCTCAGTGCAACAGCCCCTAGCTATAACAGAAGAAAGTGAGAGCCTTGG
>JASBRR010000039.1 GCA_030149435.1 Simkaniaceae bacterium | reverse complement strand
TTATATAGAATGGTGCAAAAAGAGACGAAAACAGCCTGAGAAGCCCTTCTCTGGCAAGTTGAATCTAAGAATGAATAGAGATCTCCATGCAAGGCTTGCGGCTACCGCACATCAGCAGAAAACGAGCCTGAATTCGTACATTAATGAGTGCTTAAAAAAAGCGGTTTCTTAGTGCAGAAGACCCTCTCCACCAACGTCGGATAATAATTGTTATGTTTTATAAATAATTGATATAGAATAGATTAAATGTTCTTAACCATGAGGGTTAGCTCGTGGTTTTCCCCAAACTTCTCTGCGCAAAGTTGTAGGAGTTCGGCCTTGGTTTGTTGCTTGGTGGTTTGGTTGCTCATTCCTTCTAAAAGGCTAAGAATACCAGACAGCACATTCTTATGCTCTTGACCTTGGGCATTTTCGGGGTGACACAAGGCTCTAAAGCTACGCAAATAATAGTCCAGCGCTTCTTCGTCTTTTCCTAATTCTTCTAAAGCAAAACCAACATGTTTTAAGGAAAGTGAGACATCAGGATGATTCTCACCCATCAATTTCTTTTTAATTGCTAACGCTTCTAATTCAAGTCGCTTAGCTTCTTCAAAATTCCCTAAATTGTGTTGAAGGGCTGAGCAAGAGCTTTTGTCGCACGAGAGCTGGCCCTCGAGTAAACGTGATGTCTGACTTGCAATTACAAGCAATGCTTCTAAAACAAATTGTACATCTAGTAGCCCACATACGTTTGAACGAATCTCAACTGCTTGTTTGTAGCACTCTAATGCTTCTCGGTATCTCCCTTGTTTTTCTAGAGAGTATCCAACGTACCTTAGGGATTCCGCAACCTTAAAGTGTCTTTCTCCCAAAGCCTGTTTTATAATGTCTAGAGCTTGTTTGTGCTGAACAAGAGCGTCTTCATGCTTACCTTCTAAATCTAGTGCATATCCTATGTTATGCAATATTGACGAGACAGCGAGGGGTTCCAATTCGTCCGTTTCTTTCCAAAGATCCAGCACTCTAAGTTCATAAAAGAGAGCATCCTTATATTCCCTATGATTTTTTATGGCATTAGCAATACTATTTCTGCCACTTCTAATAAGAGGGCGTGACTCATTGACTTCTTTACGTATTGCGCTCATATTGACTAGCGGCCATTCATTATTCAACTCAGTGTTTCCTTCTGGGGCCTTTACTCCCTGCCCTTTGGTCATCTCAAACGCTTCTTTATGCAACTTGAGAGCCTCCTTGTATTCGAATTGGCCCGCTAAAGAACATCCCATCCAATGCAGTGTTCTTGCAATATCTGGGTGTTTTTCGCTTAATAGCTCTTTTCTAATCTCGAGAGCTTGTCTAAAGTAGGGAAGGGATTCTGCATGTTTAAACTGCTTTCGTAATATACAGCCAACATTGCAAAGTACAGTTGCAACAATAAGGCTTTTCTCCCCCAAGACAGCTTTATCGAGTAAAAGGGCTTGCTTGTAATGAGTCAGAGCATCCTCATGTTTGTCCTCCAGGGACAGCCGAACCCCTTCTTGATTAAATGAAAGAGCAGCATCAAGCTTGCTACGGTCATCTGAGACAAAGTTCCATCTTAAGAAAAGAAATGACAGCACAGCACATTTTGTTAATACTTCTATAGATTTCGGAGAAAGGGGGACACAACAGCCAGATCGATTGATAACATAAAGACTCAAAACAAACAAAGTGCTAATGACTACAATTTTTGCTAAGCCTTTGTATCCATCAGAGTATCGATAAGGCAAAGCTATGCTTAAGCCACTTGCGACAACACCACTCAAAGCTATCTGCTTAGAGCTTGCTCCTTCAAAAAAAGTGATTAATCTAGTTTTGCCTGCGATCAGTGCAGCAGTCGTAATTAATGCAGGCTCAACATACCTGGGAAAAGGAACGGTAATTGGAACAATTGGATTGCTAGGCATTTTCAAATCTCATTGTATGAACTAGTTTTTTTTCTGCAGTCACAACCTAAGCTGTTGGATTGAGGTCCTGGCACCTAAACTGATCGATATGCGGAAGATGGTCATTACCTTGACTGGATGAACTCCACCTCCTTGCTTCCACAAGACGACTGCCAAACAAACTGACCGCAGATGCCCGCTTAGACAGAGAGAGGACTCTGATCATGACTAACCTCCCAAAAACTCAGAAAGAAAATATGCCTACAAAATAAAATGTGCAAGACTTTTTATAGGCCTCATACCCTCGAAATAGGCCTCATACCCTCGAACCCCGAAAAACGGCAAGATTGAAAACCCTTCACATCTTCTTTTGTTATAGCATGTTGTAAATAAACAACTTAAGAATTCTAGTTATCAAGCAGATTTTTTAACCACGCCTTGAAAAATCCCCACACGTGACATCACTTTACTGTAATCTAGGACACGACAATCACTGGAGAGAAGAAGAACGTCGCTAGTTTTTCATAATTTTCTATAGCCCTGAAGTTAGATCTTTAAATTCTTTTTCTTTAACATCGCACGAAAGAACCTTCGCGGTGAGTTTTTTTGGAAGATTTAACAGGATTTCTAGAGTCAATTGTCTTCTCCAGTGAAGAATCAGGGTTTACGGTCGGAAGGCTAAAAGCTCCTCGATTTCAAGACCTGGTTACGATTGTGGGGACTCTCCCAGGAGTTCAGCCTGGAGAAAAACTCTCATGCCGGGGCGTGTGGAAGCACCACCCTAAGCACGGAAGGCAATTCGAAATTGCGTCCTACCAGCTGGAAGCACCTGCAGATGCAGTTGGCATCGAAAAATACCTTGCTTCAGGCCTTATTAAAGGCATTGGGCCTCAATATGCAAAGCGCATTGTGAAAAAGTTTGGGGAGGAGACCTTAGATATAATCGACCTAGAGGTAAGTAGGCTGCTAGAGATCGAAGGTATAGGAGCAAAACGGGTCCAAACAATTCGAGAATGTTGGGAAGAGCAGAAGTCCATACGAAAAGTGATGGTCTACTTGCAGTCTCACGAGGTTAGGATTTCATTTGCTTATAAGATATTTAAGGTCTATGGAGAGAAAAGCATTGAGAAGGTTCAAGAAAACCCTTATCGGCTTGCGAAAGAAGTCTATGGAATTGGGTTTAAAACTGCTGATGCTTTAGCAAAAAAACTTGGGATTGCTGACGACTCCCCTTTAAGAGCACAAGCGGGGATCGAGCACACATTATGGGAGCTGAGCTTGCAGGGAAACACTTGTTATCCAGAAGAAAAGCTCACTACTGAAGCAGCAAAAATGCTAGACGTTTCCGAGGATCTAATAAAGAGTTGTCTCGAATCTCTAAAAAAAGACCGTCATATTATTCGAGAAGAGATGGATGGAGCGTTTTATATTTGGGTGGCCCCCCTTTATGCCTCTGAAAAAGGAATTACCAAGGAAATTGAGCGCTTAATCCATAGCCCATGCTCAATTGGTAGCATCGACCAAAACAATGCGATCAACTGGGCTGAAAAATCGTTAAGGATGACTTTTGCAGAGTGTCAGAAAGAAGCTATTAAAAAGAGCTTTTCGGGATGTATCCACATCATCACAGGGGGCCCAGGGACAGGGAAAAGCACCATTACTAAAGCGATCCTCCGGATTACTGAAAGATTGACGGATAAAATTATCCTAGCTGCTCCTACCGGGAGAGCAGCAAAAAGAATGACTGAAATTACGGGGAAAAAAGCATTTACCATTCATAGCTTGCTTGAATATGATTTTAAAAAAGGAGGATTTAAGAAGAACCGGGACTACCCCTTAAATGCCAAGCTGCTCATCGTTGATGAAGCCAGTATGATAGACACCCAGTTGATGTATGCTCTATTACAGGCTATTTCGATGGGAGCAAGGATTCTTTTGATCGGCGATGTGGACCAACTTCCAAGCGTAGGGCCTGGCAGCATGCTAAAAGATCTGATCGCATCAGATCAAATTCCTGTGACTCGACTAGACCAGATTTTCCGACAAGGAAAGGGCTCGCGCATCATAACGAATGCCCACAGGATTAATAAGGGGTATTTCCCAGACATTGATCAGAAAAAAGGAAGCGACTTCGCATTTTTCCAGATTGAGGATCCAGAGGACATTGTAAAAAGAGCTTTAGAGCTTATTGAAAAGCACATCCCAAATAGGACCTCTTTTCATCCTATTAACGACGTGCAAGTTCTTTGTCCCATGAGAAAAGGCATTATTGGAGCTGACAATTTAAACCACATCCTGCAACAAAAACTAAATCCTCAACACCTTTCCATCTCTCGAATGGGAAGAACGTTTAATTTGCAAGACAAAGTGATGCAAATAAGGAACAACTACGACAAGAAGGTTTACAATGGAGACATTGGAAGAGTTGTCCATATTGATCATGAGGCACAAGAACTCAAGGTCTGCTTTGATGAAATGAGTGTTACTTACAACTTCAATGAGATCGATGAGCTTGTTCTGGCCTATGCAGTCTCTATCCATAAATACCAAGGAAGTGAATGTCCCTGTGTGATCATTCCTGTACACACCTCCCATTATAGAATGTTATACAGGAACCTCCTGTACACTGGCGTAACAAGAGGGAAAAAGCTAGTTATTTTGCTAGGCACAAAGAAAGCGCTTTTCATCGCAGTAAAGACAGATCACGCTCAGTCGAGATATACAGGGATTAAAAACATGATGTTGAAAGCGTTTTGTGCGTTTTAGTTCAAAAAGAGCACATAGAAATTCAAGGGGAGGGATGATCGATAAGGCATGCAGAATTAACGCGACTAAACTCTCTTAACAGAGCTTTTCGAAGCCTCCAGGTCCCATGCCTGTTTCTATGGCATCTATAAGACCTATATCGTTACAAACCTCTAACTGAGGATATTTCATCTGTTCTTCTAAAGACAGCTTGCCGACCCTCCAAGACTTTTCCCCGTCCCACAATGACCAAATCTTTTCCTTTGGATCGTCTTTCGGACGAGCATTAGTGTTCTTGAAAATAGGAAATTGCTGAGCAAATTCAGGGATTGGAAAGCTCCCAACCCTTTCCCAATCACCAATATTTACAACACGATAAACAGGGCAAAAAGTCTGAAACCTATGTGGTTTTTTCACAATCCTTTCTAACTCATCATCTGAAGGCCTTTTATCATAAAAACCTTGTAAGACGCGGACCAGGCTGCCAAATACCGGAGGAGCGGTGTGTTGATGGGTATATTGAACATACGCTAGACCCTTTGAAGTTGGGATTTCAATGACGTCGCCGATTTTCTTTTTTATTCTACGAATAGACTTCGGCGGTTTCGTGGCTTTAGGTTTTTTAAAGGTTTTCTCTTCCATGCTACTCATTGTAACCGCTTTGAATTAAAATTTCACCACCTCTTTTAATCGCGTCAGCATATTTTGGGTTTGCCTTCGCAATGCTGTTAATCTTATTGATCAACGTCCCACCATCTTTTTTCAGCTTATGTAATTCAATTAGCGTTTGTTCAACGGCTTTTGCATCTGCTCTAGAAAGCGGTGGTAAATTGTCTACAAGGCGAATTCGTATTCCCTTCTCTCTTAAATGCTCAGAAGCCCGTCTCTCAAAATTATTCGTAATTCCGACATAATCAACCTCTCCAGTTTCACGATTTGTTGACTTATAAACGAAAATGTTTTTCTCAACAGATTCAGGAACAGCTGGAGGTAAAGCAGATCCAATAACAGCACTACCAACGACCGCAGCCCCCACAGCTCCGCCTCCTTTTGGAAGAACAGCTCGACCTCCAGAAGCTAAAGGCAATCCAGGCAGCAAAACCTCCGCCATCGCTATTCCTGACTGAGAATTCCCAGAAACATCAACTCCAAACTTTTTCTCAATGTGTTTGGCTTCCTCTTTTCCCTGTTCGGAGTACAGATAACCAAGGTCTGTTTCAAAAAGACTGTCTATTGCTTCATGAGAATGGTAAAAGTGTTCTTGAAGCGATTCTTGGCATTTCTTATCGATGACTTGACCTGCCAATCCCCCAACAATGCCTACTGATTTAGAAACCTCAGCAGCTGTTTCTACAGCACCATGAGCTAGCTTAGATCCTAGCTCTTTGCCAATTGCTATTGCCTTATCACTAAAACTACCATCTTGAGAGTTAACTGGCTCAGGAGTTGTTTGCTCTAGAATGCTCTCCTTAGTAGCCTCTGCATCTAATGCAATCGTTTTACAAAGGACGCCTGAGTTAGCATTGTTTGCTCCTGGGTTATTTGAGGAAACGTGGTCCTGGAACTGCTTTTCTCCTAAAGAGCTTCCTTGCAATGCGGGAGAACTATGGGGATGTTGATTTTGAGAAGGCGGTGGAACAGGGTCTTGGTAATCACCTTGAAATGTAACTTCACCTGGCTTGTTAATGTGCTTAGGACGCGGATCATCGTCATCTACTGCTCCAACAAGACCACCCCCCACAGCGCCAACAGCGCTCCCTCCTGTCCCTCCTGTTAAAATAATAGCAGCTACAGCTGCAACAACTACAGCGCCTATAATCAAGGGTTTTTTGTGTTTTTTACACCAATGTCCAAAATGCCCTGCTTTTCTACCGACTTGGTTGAAAAACCCTCCCTTCTTGTGCTTGCACAAAAAGAATTTTGGGGCTTGTGTGAGCGCAGCAAATTGGACTGGGGGAAATAGGGAGGAATAGCTAGAAAAGTAAAACGACTCATCAGGATTTCCTTCATCAAAAAAGCCATAGAGATCTTGGATCTCGTGTTCGTAGTCGTTTTTGAGATCTGGTCTGCTTTCAGGGACGCTGTACCTCACAAGCCAAACTGTAAAATCGACAACTTTATCCAATTCTTCTTCGGAAAGAGTCTCTAAAAATGCCTCATCACAGATTAGATTAGTAAAATCGAAGTAATGATTGATATAGCCATCAGAATGAGAAAATATGTTTTTTGCATCGAAATATCCCCAAGGGTTGATTAATCCCCTTTCATCGCGAGGAATGAAAAACTCTTCCCCTTCTGCATTATAAAATGCAGGCTTCTGCGCCGCTTCAACAAGGGAAGGGGTAGACTGGAACAAGAGGGCCGGAATACAAAGAGAAAAAAGCAGCTGTCGAAAAATTTTCATAGCCACAACTTAATATGGTGAGAAAAATTTTTCTACCCAAAACATTGGGATTAAGTGACGGACCTATGCCAGCTCATGAAAAAGAATGCGAATTCACACTGAAGTAAAGGGAGCCATTAGGAGAGTTACACTCCCCTAGTCATACAGCGAAAGAACCTTTTCCTCACTTGCTTTAGACGAAAATTTCATTTCGTGATTCTCAACAAACGCCTGAGCAGAGTCACTTTGCTTTAAATACCTGAACTTTGATTTTACTGCTGGCCAGTTACCTGGAAGCTTTATAAAAGCCTCTAAGTCTGGAAGGTTTAAAATCTCTGTAGAAGAAATTGTTGGCCTTGTGCGCTCTATCTTGGACAAGTTGACACCGTCTCGCATTTCGTGAGCTCCATAAGAAAGCCCTTCTTGTGTTTCTTGAAACACACTTTGACCAAAGAACGACGACATTCTTTTTGCAATTTCTGAGTCGCTTTGCCTAAAGCTCACTTTGGTGCCGCATTGATCCAATATGATCCGAGCTCCATGATGACCATAGATCTTGTCGAGCTGGGCAACGTTTTGTGTCGCTAGAACAACTGCTCCACCATATTTCCTAAGCTCTGCAAGAGACTCTTCTAAATATTCTAGCTTTTGAAGCGCGTGAAGCTCATCAATAATCAGCCAGATCTTTTGATTCGCTTGCTGAGGGGAGCGCTGTTTAATGGCATTAATCCCTACTGAGGCCCAAACAGAGAGCAAAGAATTTAGAGCTTTTCTTTGGCCAGTTTGACAGGTTAAAAACAACCAATCGTCAGTATGATCGTTTGACAATACCCAGTCCCGAATCGAGAAAGGGGAGTCTGTATTTCTTAAAGTTTTAAAATGGCGAATGCAGTTCGCTATCGTAGCTCTTATTGAAACAGTTGTTTTTTCTCCCTGCGGATCGACATAAATCCGAGCATCAGTCTGCTTAAGCTCGCTATAGATCTCATTGGCGCTTTTTCTTAGAAGACTTGTCACAAGTTCTTCAATATCTAGATTATCCTCTCCTTTAGACTTTAAGAGTGACGCTAAAATTACAGCACGCCCTGCTTCAGGAAAGAATTCGTCGTACTGGTTAGAACCCTTAGGAATTAAGCTATTTACAAGGAGCTCATAATCATACTCTGTGGAACACTCACACCAAGGATGCCACTGCTCAGAACGAGAATCATAAGGATTGAAGAGGGTATCCTTTTTTTCTCTA
>JASBRR010000037.1 GCA_030149435.1 Simkaniaceae bacterium | reverse complement strand
TTACAGATTTTGCGGCGTTTTTTGAGAAAAATTGAAAGAGTTGAAAATCTACATATACCTGAGTATAGGAGATTTACAAAAATTTTGATTTTGCCAAAAAAGGCGAAAAATGTGTGAGGATGGAATTTCCCAACAGTCCCTTTAGCATTACTTACCGCTGACGAGGCTAGTGAAGAAGAATTGGCCATTCGTGCACTTTCACTTTAAGAAGTTAGGCTCAATTTTTTTTGTATCAATAGCCAACATGAGAAGTGGGGGAGCAAATGTAATGGTGTTTACAGTAAGTCAAAATTGTTAAGGGACTGCTCTCGAAAGTCGCTTTTTGCAGATTTTGCAGCAATTTTTGAGAAAAATTGAAAGTTTTGAAAATTCGCATATGCCTAAGCATAGAGAATTTGAACAACTTTTGATTTTGCCAAAAAATGAGCAAACGCAGTGAGAATGGACTTTCTTAAGCAGTCCCGTTAAATAAACTGGATTTTGATCTAAGAAGCGGGATATAAATAGAGTTTTTTAATTTCAAGGTCTGCATGTCTCATCCAATATCTGGGAAATTCATTTTTGCTTTCTTGTGGAGTCATCTCAAGCCCTACAGGTGGCAGCTCCTTTTGATCTTGCAAGCCCCATTCATCGCTTCTTGCTTTGTTCCGATCACCCAGTACGCGACTAAAATGACTTTAGACTATCTCACAAAATGGGACACATTTGCCTTTTCTGATCTCAAAATACCGCTTCTCCTTTTTATCGTTGGCCAAGGGCTTGCTGAGGGCTCATGGGCACTTTCAAATTGGGTGAACTTGAACTATATCGTCCAGATTAAGAAAAAAATCACCCATCAGGTTTACTCGAGGGTTTTGGACTTTGAATACCCATTTTTTCAGGAGAGTTTTTCAGGGACGATTTCTGCAAAAATTGAAAACATTCAAAAGATCGGGAGCAAGATTTTCGATAACATCAAGTTTAACATCATCAATCGGATTACTGTCCTTTTAGCGACAGCTTTTCTATTTCTCATTGTGTCGAAGACATTTTTAGTCTTACTGCTGCTTTTCTATACGATATTTTTTCCGACAGTCTACTACCTATCGAAAAAGCTTCATACTTTGAGTGGAGAGTATGCGAACAAACAGCAAAAAACTTCGGGGCTGATTGTAGACTCAATTGGAAATATCTTTAATGTCTTCCTTTTTTCAAACCGCAGTCGGGAAAGGAAATATATCCATCAGGGATTAGAAGAAGTGGCGCAATCTGAGCACAAGATGCTCCGCTATGAGTTTTTTCTTCAGCTTCTTATTGGAGGTATCTACCTATCGATTTCAACAGGGGTGCTCTTACTCTTGATCCAAATGAGGCAAAGGGGGCAGATTTCGATTGGAGACTTTGCTCTGACCCTCGGCGCGTTATTTCACATGTTAGAAGTCTCGTATAGTCTAGTGAATAATGCAGCTCAGCTTGTTAAAGACTGGGGA
This sequence comes from Simkaniaceae bacterium, assembly GCA_030149435.1. Lineage (GTDB taxonomy): Bacteria > Chlamydiota > Chlamydiia > Chlamydiales > Simkaniaceae > JASBRR01. The sequence goes on along the minus strand of JASBRR010000037.1, from coordinate 20,763 downwards.
GAGTTAAAGGAGTCCTTTAACCTTTTTTCTAAAAGAGAACCGATCTCTTCGTCGCAGCCCCGAGTCGATATTTCAAAAGTTGTGAAAAGCCCATCAATTGTGTTTTCCAATGTCTCCTTTGGTCATCGTGGGAAAGAACCGACTCTCTCAAACCTCTCTGTAGAGATCGCCCCAGGGGAGAAGGTGGGGGTTGTGGGGCAGTCTGGGGCAGGGAAGTCGACGCTGATTAACCTGATGATCCGTTACTACACTCCTCAGAATGGGGAAATCTTGATCGGGGGGGAAAATATTTCTAACATCTCTGAATCCTCTTTAAGGGAGCAAATTTCTGTTGTTCCCCAGGAAACCATTCTTTTCCATCGCAGCATCAAAGAAAACATCCGATACAGCAGACCCTCAGCAACAGAAGAAGAGATTATCGAAGCATCAATCAAGGCAAATATCTATCCATTTATCCAGTCTCTTCCCCAAGGATTTGAAACTCTTGTTGGAGAAAGAGGGGTGCTCCTTTCTGGGGGGCAACGGCAGCGCATAGCCATTGCACGAGCGTTCTTAAAAGGGGCGCCTATTTTGATTCTCGATGAGGCGACTTCCCACCTCGACAGTCATGCAGAAAAGGAAATTCAAGAGTCTTTGGAGGAACTCATGGAAAATAAAACTGTCATCACAGTCGCACACCGTCTTCCAACGCTCAGAAAAATGAAGAGGATTCTTTTCTTAGAGAAAGGGAGGATCATCGAAGAGGGAAATCACACAACCCTCTTAGCTAAAGCGAACGGTGCTTACCGCACCCTTTGGGAACTCCAAAATATCTCTGCAGAAGAATTTGTCTAACACTGTTTCTAAGAAAAAAGCTTCTGAAACGCAAGCTTCCCAAGTGAAGGCGAGCAAAAAAGGCGAGCTTTTTCAGGACGCCTAAGCAAGCCATGCCAAACAAAGTCTTTAAGAAAGTTGATCCAAATTCGGGGACCCGATCGATAAAAAAAAGTGAGTTGCTCAAAGAAGTTAAGATCCCTCCCATACCAGCAGTTCATTGAAATGGAGGCATCTTTTGCATAAATGTGGTGAAACCATCCCCGAGGAATATAGAGGTATTCTCCAGGACCAATTTCCCCTGTCCAGATCTCTACCTTCTGAAACTTGGGGTATTTTTCATAGTCAGGACAATTGGGGTTCACTTTTGTTTTTGTAAAATTCTGAGAGAGGGGGTAGAGAGCATTAATCTCTTTTGGAGGTGCGAGAAAAACCCTCTTCTTTCCTTGAATTTGAATGAGGAAATTGTCGTTATAGTCGTAGTGAAGTCCAGATTGTGTATTTTTTCCTATCCAAAGGTAGGTGTAAATAGGAGAGTTCCTCTCACTTTCAGGCACCAGTTCCCTGGGGTCAAAGTCTTTTTCTAGCCCTTCAAACTTCTCAGCATCAAGTTGCGCTAAGTAACAACGGTCTGTTTTTGCCATAAAAGCAACAGCATCTTTGAGGGGCATTTCTTTAACGCGCCCATCGAGACCATGGAGGTAAGGAGACTCCTTTTCTGGAAGGTCATAATTCAGCGTGACAGCAAGGTCTCCATATGTTTCTTTAAAGAAATCAAATGACCATTTTTTTTCTAAAGACCAAGCTCCCAGTCCCTCTGTGACGATGCAAGGGGTTCTTTGCCCTTTAGGAAGCTGTTTCAACTTGGGAATTTTCATAAAGTCGATGTGGGTTCTGTCATCGCGGAAACCATCACTCTCCGCCCCTTATACGGCATCCGGCCATGAGCAAACATGCGGTTATCTAAAACGAAAAAGTCTCCATCTTTAAGTGGCACAATTTTTGTGGCCTTCCAGAAAGCGCGGTTCATTTGATACTTTTCCCAAAAGGTTATCTCTTCTCCACTTTCTAAGACTGACTCATGCATCACAAGGGGGTCCCGCCCCTTTTTGATCCTTGCAATGAGTGTCTTTATTAGAGACTTCAAAATGAGGTGAATCGAGAGGAGTCGATTCTTAATCCCTCCAATGAGCTTGTAAGCCATCCAAATATCAACACAGTTATTATAAAAAACGGCTTGGTGCAGAGTGTTAAACCAAATATCTTCACCATGACTTGACTTGAGCGTTGCAGGAACTGTGAATTTAAAGCGGGTCATATCGTAGGAAATGCGTTTCACTTCTTTTGCACCTTGCTCCTTACCTAGAGCTTCAATCAAGTTAGGGTTTTTGGGAATAAGTGAATTAGCAAGGAAGAGTTTATCCTCTAAAATAAGCGTGCTTTTGAGCTTCTTGCCCCGATATTTCTCTTGAATACTCTTTGGGAGATTTTGATACACTTTTCTGCAATCTGCAACCAAACTTTCGCCTCCCCAAGGAGCTGAAGTTAGAGAGCAAAACATAATTTTAGGAGCCACTTTTGCAACAAAGGAGTCTTCGTTGTGCATCGATAAGGGGTGCGGCACGTTCTTAAGATCAGGGCTTGCTACGTCTGTTACATACTGAGTTCTTTTCGTTCCAACTGCACCATCAAATATGTGCTTATCCGTTAATTTTTTATCAATTGCAAAGCCGACTCTTTCAAAATCCCCTCCCTTTTTAATTTTGAAGCCTTCAAATAGCATACCTCCAGACTTCGTGATTTCTTCTTCAACAAAATCCTTATGATTAAGAATCCATTTCTGGAGAAACTCGGGGGAGTTGTCCTTCTTAGGAGAGACCACTGTTAGCCCGTGATCTGCTGATTTAGACACATTGACATTATCCATGCTGCGCCATTATTTTTTTTTAACGACTATCTGTCAAGAAAAGATTAACAAGTATGAACTACGATCAGATAAACACTTCTTTAAAAAAAACCGACATCCATATTTGGCACCTCCCTATTCTCGATTATAAACCCAACTTTTTAATTCTATCCCAAGACGAATTAGAAAAAGGGGAAACGTTTCATTCGGAAAAAGATCAGAATCACTACTGGACCTGCCGTACACTACTTAGGATAATCCTTTCTAAATACGCTCAAATTCGCCCTGAGCATCTAAAATTTGGGTATACAGATCGCGGGAAGCCCTATTTAATTCAATCAATCAACATTTCTTTCAACCTATCCCATAAAAGTGAGATGGGAGTGCTCGCTATATGTTTAGACTCCCCTATAGGAGTCGATATTGAAGCAGTCGAGCCAATAGAAGAGTGCTTAACCCTCGCTGATCAGTTTTTCTCTGTTCAAGAGGCAAGCAAGCTCAGAGCGCTAAAAGAAGAGAAAACGCTTCAAGCATTCTACTACCTTTGGACCTCAAAAGAAGCCTATGTCAAGGGACTAGGAGACGGCCTCTCCCATCCTCTAGATGACTTCACGATACCAATCCCTGAGAACATAGAGGCAAAACCAATACAAGTCCCGATTCCAGAAACCAAATGGAGGATTCACAGCTATAAATTTGAGAAAGCTAAAAAGGACTATTTTTTTTCGTGTGCATCACCTGCCATTCAACCTCATGTGACTCATATTAAAAATTTTTTTGCTGAAAAAGGGGCGCTTTAGTTAGCATCCTCTACTGAAGAAGCAACAGAACTCTTAAATAAACATGCACAACACAGTAAAAATTTCAGACTCTCCTGATCACTTCCTGCTACAAATCGAACCCCTAAAGGATAGCTCAGCGTCCCACCTGAAGGCCTGGCTCAAAAATTCGAAAGAATTTGTGAGTAAAAAAATGGCTGAGTATGGGGGGATCTATTTCAAAGGGTTTGATATCAAAAGTGCTCAGGACTTTGAAGACATTTCAATCGAGATTGATCCCCACCTTTGTGATCGCCACCCATTCAACTGTAGCACGAGAACCTGGCACACAAAATATACTTGTGAGGTTGCAAACCCCAATATAAAACAGTCCCTCATTCCAAAAGGGATGCACAATGAAGATGCCTATGTAGGGAAAATCCCCAAAACCATATTCTTCCATCCATTGGAACCTTCTGATGAGGGGGGAGAGACTCTAGTTGCAGACTGCCGAAAAATCTTTCAATACCTGCCGAAAAAGCTTCAAAAAAAGCTCATGGGTGAAACCATGCAAAATGACTTAAAAATGCATGATGATGCCCTTCTTGTGAATGCCAGAATCCCTAAAAGCCTTGATGCTATAGAAGAGCTTGGAAAATCACACAACTCAAAACAGACGATAAGACTCTCAGATAATGTCACCCAGTTTAGCTTTCAAATCCCCACAGTCGTGCAAACAGAAAACTGCTCCGCTCCGATTTGGTTAAATCTCCTCTACATTGCGCCAACCCTAAGCTATAATACCTACATAGACACTTGGTTTGCTTACCGCCACCTTGGAGGATGGCTAAATCGAATCCGCAGCGTTAAAATTATCCTTTCAACTTTTTACAAAGATGTTAAGTTTTGGATTAAAGACAAGCTGAATAAGGACCCAGAAAATCAAGACTATTTTTCAGAAATCGGAAGCTACTACCTAGTCAGCGGGAAGAAAATTTCATTTTGGGAAAGAGTTCAGATAAACATCGCTATTTGGAAGAGCGCTGCCGTTGTTCCTCTAAAAGAAGGAGAAATTGTCGCCCTCGATAACCGTCTTGTTTCCCATGGAAGAATGCCTTACAAAGGCAGGAGGGTGTTCTTAGCAGCGCTTGGGGAGTTAGCTGATATCGCCCCCTATCAGGCTGGTAAGACAAACCCAGCTTAAGCCTTGCTCTTGTTATCATAGCGACGAGAAGCTGCAGTCACTAAATATGCAGCAAGCGCGATAAAGGCAACAAAAGAAACCCAATCTGGGAGTCGTCCAACTGGGCTCGTGCTTGTCGCACCCAGTATTGACAGAAGGGCAATGACGACGCCAGTGCAGGCATCTCCAGCGACTAAACCAGAAGAGAGTAAGACTCCTTGTTCAACGGCTTTCTTATTGCTTGAAAACGATTTGACAATGAGGTGAGCAAAGCCTCCAGCCATCACTGCTGTACTGAGAGAAATCGGAAGGTAAAGTCCAATCGCAAAAGGCAGAACTGGCGCCCTTAGAAGGAAAACAAAAAGACCTAAAATCACACCAAATAGAACAAACAATATGGGAAGTTCTTGCTGGATTACCCCTTTGACAATGATTGCCATCAATGTAGCTTGCGGCGCTGGCAACGTTGTACTACCAAATCCGTAGGCGGCATTGAGTAGATAGATCGTAAATCCCATCGCAAGTGCTGGGACACAGATTGCAATGAGTTCAGCTATTTGCTGAGAACGAGGAGTTGCCCCTAAAAGAAACCCCGTCTTCAAATCTTGAGATGTTGCTGCAGAAAGTGCAATCGCAATATTTGCAACCGCTCCCATCGTAATTGCCGCAATCATATGGACGCGATCTGTCCACCCTAAACCTAGAAAAATTAGACAGGCGATAATCAAAGTTGTGAGCGTCATCCCCGATCCAGGATTCGAAGAGCTCCCAATCAAACCTACAGTAATGGATGTCACGGCAACAAAGAAAAAGCCGAGAATCACAAGGAGTAAAATTGTTACAATGTTGAAGTTAAAGCCTGGGAAAACCCACAAAGCGAGAATGATAGCAAGAGAGCCCAGCACTAGGTACGAGAGGGGAATATCTTTATCTGTTCTGGAAACTTTCTTCCTTTTCGGAGAAAAAAGAAGATGCCTAAGCTCTCGAAAGCTTTCGATCATCGTCTTGCTAATGACGGGCCAAACACGGAAAAGTGTAATGAGCCCCCCTGTAGCAATCGCTCCGGCACCGATATAGCGAATATAATTTGACCAAATATCCTCAGCGCTCATCTCAGGAATCGGAATCGTACCAGGATAAATCACGTTTGTCCCCGTGCCAAATTCTTTTATTAAAGGAATTAGAAGCCACCAACCGAGAGCTCCTCCTGCAAAGAGCACTGCAGCGATTCGAGGTCCAATAATGTAGCCTACACCCATTAGCGCAGGAGTACAGTCAATACTAACGACTACATTCTCATACCGCTTGATCGTCAACTGTACAGTTTCTTTCCATAAATGGAGCGCACTTCCAAGTGTCTTATAGATGGCCCCAATGATGATCCCCCAAATCGCTAAGACCCCACTCGGAGCACTCTTTTCTCCCGCTTTTAAAATTTCTGCGCATGCTTTCCCTTCAGGGAATGGGAGAACTCCATGCTCTTTCACTATAATATAGCGGCGCATCGGGATCATAAATAGAATCCCTAAAATCCCCCCCAAAATTGAGAGGACAAACGTATGTCCGATGGAAGGACCTGCATCGAGTAGAAAAAGGGCGGGCAGTGTAAAAACAGCTCCCGTTGCAAGCCCTTCACCAACAGATGCCGTTGTTTGGACGATATTGTTTTCGAGAATTGTACTCTTCTTAAAGAACGTGCGCAAAATCATCATCGACAAAATCGCTGCTGGAATCGATGCCGAAATCGTCATCCCCAACTTGAGTCCTAAAAACGTATTCGCAACGACAAAAAAGAAACTTAAGATAATTCCTAAAACGATCGCTTTAAGGGAAAGTTCTTTTTGCTTTTCTTGCGCACTGACAAAAGGCTTAAAGCGATCGATAGGATGCATGAAAATTGCTCTTTTAAACTTGTGTTAATTGAACATCCCTAACAGGGTAAGGAATTTTGATATGATGATTTTGAAGTGCTGTTTCTAACTCCCACATATACCTTGGAATCGTTGCCATCGGAACGACTCCCTGTACATACTCGTTGACCCATACAATGAGCTCTAATTCTAGGCCATTGTCACCAAGGCGTCTAAGCCAAACTTGAGGCTCTTTATCTTGGCATGTAGTTGGCACTTCCTTAGCAGCTGAAATCACAACCTCCTTGACAAGCTCCTTGTCTGTACCATAAGCAACAGAAAATGGAACAGATACTCGCCGGGTCTTGTCTGAAAGGGTCCAGTTCACAAACTTTTTTGATACAAATTCAGAGTTAGGGACCAGGACTTCGAGATTATCAAATGTCTTAATGAGTGTTGTGCGGACATTAATCTCCATTACAGATCCAAGCTCACCCGTTTCAAGCTGAATGATATCCTTTACCCTAAGTCTTTTTTCAAAAAGAACAATTATCCCTGCAACAAAGTTATTGACAATGGACTGAAGACCAAATCCAATCCCAACGCTAAGCGCACCAGCTATAACTGCAAATGTCGTGAAATCAACACCGACAGAAGAAATCCCAGCAATGACACCCCAAAAAATGATAACATAATAAATAAGCCTGCTGAGGGTATAGACTCCCGCTTTTCGAATTTTTTTCTGCTTACCCCCCCAATACTCCACCAATTTCCGCGTAAACTTTGCCAAAATGTAAGCTACAAAAATGATGAACACTAACTTCAATAGTCCAAAAAAAGTGATGGGGGCTTCACCTAATTTGAAAAGACTCTTATTCCCCCATTGACCATACTTTTTGTACCCTCTTTTAACCATTTCTCGGAATTCAATCAGCCGGTCCTTCAGAGTCCTATAGTGGGCACGGATGAAGGCATCTGTTTGAATAAAAAGAAAATCATTAAAGGCGAGTGCGCTCTCTATACTGTACACTTGACTTAGGGCTTGTTGAGACAACTGTATTTCTTTTTGATCGCCAGAAGCTAGGGCCTTTTTATGACTAAAGTCTGCCCCTTTTCTCCAGTCTGGGAGCTCTTTTTCAGTAATCGCTTGCTCTTCCTTAAGAGAAGCAATGACCTTGTAAATCTTCTTGACATCCTCCCTACCAGGCCTTGCCAAAATTTGAGCGAGAAGATACTCAATTCTATATTGTACCCACTCAACTTTTCTCAGAGAACGCGCGAGTAGAAAGTTGAAGATCGATTGACTATGGAGAGAGTCAAACTGACGATCAATTTGGGCAATCTGGGCTTTGAGCAAATCTTCTTGGGAGCGATAATACCTTAATTCAGCTTGAGCCACTTGTTGCTCAAGGCGAGAGAATTGAATACCAGTGTTATCGATGTTGTTTCTTGCATAGGCCACTTCTTCATCTAATTTTGCAATTTCTTCTTCCTTTCGAGTGACTTGGGCACTTTGATTTTTAAGCTTTAGAGTATCTAGCTCTAAAGTTAACTTAGTGGCTATAATTTCAAGCCCTTTTATAAATTTTTGGGGGTTGCTAGAACTGAGTGGGAGATAGTCCGCTGTAATCGTATCCAAATGTGAGCTATCAGAACGCATATTTGACTGATCAAGCTTCACCTTAAGCTTAAGAGAACTCAACTTTCTATTTTCGTCCGTTATAGCCTTGCCCAGGCTCAAAAATTGCTCAAATGTATACGTGCCTTCAAAGTTTTTCTGCTCTATGGGAGGCAGCTCTTTTTGAGCTTTCAGCAGCTCTTGGTAATTCTGGAAATTGGTGGTAATTTGTGCAACCAAAGCCATCCCAACTCTTCGTTGGTCTTCAGATAGCTCCTGAGAAAGATTATTAAGCAAGTCTACGGTTTTCTGGATCCTAACGCTGAGTCGTTCAGGATCTACTTGAAAATAAGACCACCAATTTGGCTTGAGTTTAGAAGGATCAGGAGGCGTTCCTATCTCTGTTTCTTGACTCTCTTGCTTTGCAAACATGTTATTATCTGCATGCAAGCTCCAACTCAAAAGCAAGAAAAAAGATATGAAAAAGGGTTTAAACATAGGGTTTAGATAGAATATTTTATCAAAGTTGTCAAAAATTTTCGCCTAAACTTTATGGGACTGTTGGGAAAGTCGCTTTTTGCAGATTTTGCAGCAATTTTTGAGAAAAATTGAAAGTTTTGAAAATTCGCATATGCCTAAGTATAGGGAATTTGAAAAACTTTTGATTTTGCCAAAAAATGAGCAAACACTGTGAGAATGGACTTTCCCAACAGTCCCTTTATGAGTTATGCTTTTTTTCCTTTTTCACAACAACAGAAAAAGAACGCTCTGTTTTAGCGTTTTTGCGTTTGAAATGACACTTACCTTTTTCATGAGGACTTAAGCAGATATTGCATCGAAGATGGTAGCAATTTTCATCATCTCCAATGCCTCCATTTTTGTAGTAATACAAGTGATAGTGGGGATAGATCTCTATATTGTCCCAGCCTTCCAATGCAACCGTTCTAGGCAAGAGTTCATGCTTGACTTTAGAAGTGCCACTAAAGTTCCATCCCGGATGGTGTTCACGAAAATCTTTCAAAAGCTCATAAAAAATTACCTCTGATTCTCTTTCTAACTCCAATTCTAAGAGTTTTTCCTTTTGCTTTTTTAAGTACAAAAAAGGGGCGCCGGCAATCGGAATAAAAGAGAGAGCGAGTATGGCAATTGCCACTAAGAGTTCAAGAAGAATGATCGGGCGCTTTTTCTTCATGAGTCTATAGAGGTTTCTTCTCTGAGCTTTTCGATCCAATTGCGACACTCTTCTTTGATCTTTTTTGGGAGTTCTGAATCCCTACAGCCTCTGATTGCACCTTCAAGGGCAAAAAGGTATTGGGAATTAAAGGAACAAGGAAGAATCTTCAACCGATGCATTCTAAGAAACGCCTCCTTAGCTCCCAATTCAAAAAGCTGCTCTGGAGTCTCTACACCTATTTGATACAGATAATGTGATAGAGTTGGGCCAATGTTTTTCAACTGATCGATGCTTCTATCCACTTGTATGAGGCTCCATTATTTGGTTAAAACTCTAAACTGGGCTTCTATTCTTGTCATCTATTGATAGGGATTAGAACTGAATCACTAAGGGTGTTTTTCGAATCACTTGTAATACCCAACTATCTACATCGTCTACACCTAAGGGACCACTATAGATTGGCGCAGATTCTTTTGCTTCATTGAGCGCATGAAAAACATCCATAGGATCCGCTTTTGCTAACTTTTCAACAGTATTGAATTTCGTTGAGACAATTAACCCAGCAAGCTTTGGTCCCACCCACTTAATACGGGAAACATCGACGATTCGCGCGAGCCACAGAACCTCTTCACTGCTAAGTCCTAATTCCTTGCAAAAAGCTTTTCGATGTTCTTGGTCGATAATATGACAAAATAGGTCTTTTGTAGTGGCAATCTTACTTTTGCTTAAAGCTTGCACGATTGTAGTTGAAATTGCAGGAATTTTTGATAAAACAATAGGTGTTGGCTCTAAACTCCCTACTTCTCTAGCAAGCAAGATCAAATAGTTTTCAGATATCCCTGTTTTTTCAGCCAAGGCTTTCCTTTTATGGGAGGAGCTTATAGAGCGCTTTAGATCTCTTACAGTTTTGATATTTTCTTTCCGAAAGAGGCGAAAGCATTGATCAATATCTTGAAGCAGCGGGCGGCGACTGGGAAGAATACGCCCTACTTTGAATTCATTTTTGAATTCCTCTATCGATATTCTAGATAAATCTGGGGTATAGCTTGGAACGGTCATGTGGATCCTTTTATTTAAGGGGACTGTTGGGAAATTCCATCCTCACACATTTTTCGCCTTTTTTGGCAAAATCAAAATTTTTGCAAATCTTCTATACTCAGGTATATGTAGATTTTCAACTCTTTCAATTTTTCTCAAAAAACGCCACAAAATCTGCAAAGAGCGACTTTCCCAACAGTCCCTTAAGTGAGCTCGTAAGATTGCTCGATAAAATCTTCCACCTGTTTGGTTTTAATTTCACTCAATTGATGAAGCTTTAAATGGCGTCGAAATTTCCCAGAACCTTCTAAAAGCTCTTGCTTATCTTCGAGTTCACATCCGCGATCAAACTCTATTGTGACGTAATCATTTCGTACAAAAACCCCACAAAAAAGCCTCTTAGGAGTCGTAGCACTCAATTCGTATACCCACCCCCCATACATCCGTTTTTCAGATGCCTTGGGTGCCAGCTCTAAAATCAAGCTTCTTAGAGTTGAAAGAATTGCTTGTTTATCTTCAGGTGATATCATGGAAATAAGTTTAGAATGGAATGGAGTAATTGTTCAATCGATTTTACCCTAAGCTAGCAAGGATGAATAGACTCGCATTAAATGTTTCCTAACGATATGTTCTAATTATTGTCTGTTTTTATTATTAGTAGAGAGATGCAGTATAAGGGCCGCGCACTATATAACTTGCTTCAGATGAATCTGAAAAGTGATCCTCACCTCGATGTCGAAAGTTGGCAGGTTGAGGATTATCGAAGTCTATCTCATGAAGAGCTTTTCAAAAGGCTAGAATCTCATGGACTTTTCTTAGATACAAATCATATGACGCACTATATCGAAGAGTGTGACTCCCCAGAAGAACTCACAGATCTGCTAATGACCGAAGAAAACTTTGTTGGCCATGAACAGGTTTTTTTGTCTCTCTTTGAGCTATGGAGACGCCTCGCTCCCTTCAAACAGACCCTTTCAATCTTCGCAGATGAACTCGATCACCTCATTGAAGAGTATGAAGCGGGAAAGATGGAACTTGAAGAACAGCTTCAGAGTAGCCTATTGAGTTTTCAAAGGATCTTGGACGACCATGTCGATGAGGGAGGTGGTGAGCAAGAAGGATTTGAATTGTTTGCTCCCTTTTCCTGCCACGACTTAGAACTCTTTATTTACGAGTACATCGCCCATCAAATCGATATAGAAAATGATCTCTATGCTTCGGAACTTCTCGAGGGATTTTACCCCTACTTAAAAAACAGAAGATGGTTCGACTTTTTGCGCCTAAGGCTGGTGATTTCTGTAGAGGCTCATGAAGCTGTTGTCATGATGGAACGCCTACTTGAATCTCTAAAAGAAAAACCCGACCTTCAACTACTTTTCGAGATGCTACACTTCTTTGTCTACCTCGATAAGAGCACTCCTTTTCAATCCGCTTTTACAATGGCCATTCATCAAATTCAAACTGAAGACGATCTGCGAGAGGCATTATCGATTCTTTCTGATTACATGAACACCATCGATCGCCCCGAAGAAGAGGCTCAAATTACCCAAGTGATCCAAGAGAGGAAAGCTAGAAAGTCAGACGATCCGATCGACCCTGAAGATCAGGTTCTGACTCTTCTCAAAAGCATGGTTGTGATCACGCCCGCAATTTAAACTAGAAGAAGTGGCTCAAAGCTCAAGTAGTCTGATGAGGCAAACGCATAGCGGACGCCATTCTTCTCCCCAAACATCGGAACACCTTTTTTTAAGCTATGTAAGTGCCCAAAAACGGCAATATTGATCTTAAATTCTTCTAGGATTTTTGAGACGCGGGAGTCCTTAAGATCGGCACCAATTGGAGGATAGTGCAACATCGCAATGCGCGTCTTCGCATTGGGGTCGAGCTTGCTTAAATTCTCTCTCAAACGCGCCAGCTCTTTTTCAAAGGTCTTTTTATCTTGAAGCTTTTGCTTCTCTATCTCTTCAGCACTTTTGTTCGTCTGATTGGGGTTTTCGAGATAAATCGTGTAGGGCTCAAATGAAAACTCATCTGTCTCCCACAGCCTCGTCCCTCCAATTGCAACACCATTCCAGACCATTGTCGTGTTGTGAATAAAATGGATGCTTTGCGGCAGTCCCTCGCTTAGTTTTTTATTTGACGGCCACCAATAGTCATGATTCCCTTTAAGAATCACCTTTGTGCCAGGAAGCTGATTGATCCAATTCAGATCAATCAAAGCCGCTTCGAACTTTATTGCCCAAGAAATATCTCCTGGAATTAAGATAAGGTCATCTGGCTTGACAACACTTTCCCAATTTTTCTTTATTCGGTTCGTATAATCAGACCACCCTTCACCAAAAGCAGTCATACTTTTTGATGGGTCACTAAAAGCAAGGTGAAGGTCCGCAAGGGCCCAAATGGACATAGAGTTTTTCCTATTTTTTTTCGAGTGTAGAGAATCAAATCGTTTTATCGCTACTTAAGAAAGCGAAGAAGTCACACTATATACGGAAATCCTTTGCTTAAATCCTTTGAGCTCTACTCGCTGAACAGGTGAGACTTTAATTCTACCTTTGACTCCAGGCTCCTCTAGCGTTACTTCAGAAATCAGCATCTCCTGAGGTTTCGCCTGTTGACAGAGCCTTGCCGCCAAATTAACGTTTGCCCCAAGCACGGTATAGTTCAACCGATTCTCAGCTCCCATATTCCCTGCGACCATCTCTCCTGTATGAACTCCTATTCCCATCTCAATCTGTGGCAGTCCTTTCTCACACCTTTCTTGGTTCCACTCCTTTAGACATTCTAAAATCTCGATGCCACACTGAACAGCTTGAAGCGCCCCATCGCCTTTTTCAATAGGAGCTCCAAATAGTGCCATCACTTCATCTCCAATGTATTTATCGATGACACCTGCATGAGAATCAATAACACTAGAGACTTTTGTCATACAAAGATTCACGAGATCAATGACATCTTTAGGTGGCATCCGTTCGGTAATTTGGGTAAAGTTTCGAATGTCAGCAAAGAGAACAGTGACTTTTCTTTGCTCACCTCCTAGCTCAACATTGCCTTTAAGGGTTTCTTCAGCAATCTCTTTTGAAACCACCTTGTTCAAAACTCCTCTGACCCGCTCTTTTTCACGCAGCCCCTTAACCATGTTGAAAAACGCCCTATAGAGCTCATGGACTTCATCGCTTCTCTTTTTGGGAAAATCGTGGGGAATATCGATCGACTCTAAATGACCTTCTTCGACAGCATGTGTCACTTCTGCAAGATGCGTGATTGGCTTGGTGATACGCCGAACAATTCCCTCGAGGAGTAAAAGGACAAAAGCAAGGGCGATGAGCGCTCCAAAGCGGATGTTTTTTGCAATCTTATTCACGACTTTTCCAGTCTCATCATTGATCATATTGACTAAAGCAAACTCATCGCGACTGGGATTGAAAATGTAGAAGTGCAATTCCTCGTTCTTTGGAGACGCAAGGTGGAGATAGTAATAGCTCTCTCCTCCAACCTGCACTAAACCTGACGTCTCCTCCTCCAGTTTTTTGATATCGATATGATTCCATTCGGGGAGATTGACTGGATCCCCACTTGCATTGCTGATTGCCATGATCCGGTCACCGATCGCAACTAAAGAAAACTGATGCGTTGCTCGTGAAAGAGAGCGAAGAACCTCCTGAAACTGAACTCCAATCGTTAACTCTCCCTTCTTGCCTTTCCACGGCAACTGCAATGTTTTCCCTAGGAATAGGGGGGTCTTTCCACCTAGTTCAATCGGGTGGAGCCGTTCTTGCCCACCTCTGTAAAGCTCATGAGACCTAAACACTTCATGACTACTTAGCCCTTTTCCATGGTCCATGCCCTCCCTTGTTAAAGCCATGCCTACGGGTGCATTAGGACTATTGGGGTCTGTTCCAAAAAGATCTGAAGCCGTGATGGTCGCAAGTCCCCATGTTAGGCCCACTTTTATTGCCTTCCTAGTAAATAGCCTCACCTCATCTTCTACACTCCCCTCCGTAACCGAATCTCTTCTTTTGCCTTCCCCGAGCTTTTTGTGAATCATCGAATCCCAGGCCGCTCCTTCGGGAACAACATTGCGATGTTGCAGAAGCACTGTTTGCGCTTCGGCCAAACGCTCAACCAATTTAGATAGATAAAAGGTATGGTCGGGAAGTGCTACCCACCTTAAAAAAGGTTCAAAGAGCGTTGTTGACAATGTAAGTTTCTTTAAATTCTGATTGGGCTTTTTAAACTCTAAAAGAGTTTCCTTTCTAAATAAGACGTAGGTGTTCTCAGAAACTATATCTTCAGCCTCCAGATCATTTAAGGCTCCAATATCGAGTTTCACTCCGACAAAAGGGCCATCCCATTGATCGCGTTTCTCTTTTTGGATTGCAACCAAAGTTAAATTCTCATTGATGGGGAAGTGGAGCGTGCGCTTTAGCGGCTGATCATCAAGGGTAATTTGCGCCATAATCTCATCGCCTGCTCGATTTTGAATAAAGGAAATCCACTTGTTTGTTGCGATAAGTGAGGAAGAGTGTAACCAGGTTTTATCCCTCATATTCTCAGGGGAAGGGTTAAACTCTTCCCTCATGTTCTGAAATTTATCCACCCCTCTGAATACAAAATCGATTTGCCCTTCTAAGACATTCAAGTAACCTGCTAAAAGCTCCTCATTCAGCTTTTTCTTTTTTTCATTTTGTGATTTGAGTTCTAACAGCAGCTCCTGGCGAACCTCACCAACATTTACCCGCGAGGCACGCCCTTCAAAATAAAAAGTCGAGAAGAAAACACCCGTAAAGGCTGCAGCAACCCATAGAAAAAGGCGGGTACGTAGCTTCATAAACTCAAACCTTTGAATAGGTTTTTCGCCCCATTCTGGGTGATTACAATCATATCTTCATGCCGTATTCCCCCAACCCCTTCAAGATACAAGCCGGGCTCAATAGTAATGACCATACCGGGCTTCAATTCCACATCCCCCAGATCTGGAGCAAATGAGGGGAGTTCGTGCACTTCTAATCCTATACCATGTCCTAAACTATGCAGAAAGAGCTTTTCAACTCCTGCTTTTTTCATGACTTCCCGCGCTGCGCGATCCAAGTCTCTAAGGGTATTTCCAGGGAGACAACACCTAACTGCTGCCGCATGTGAACTCAAGACAACCTGATATAGTGACTTCAGCTTCGATGGAGCTTTACCGCGAAAAAAAGTGCGCGTCATATCACTTGCATACCCTTCCAAATAGACACCCATATCGAGTAAAACAAGGTCGTTGACTTTCAGTTTTCTGGAACTTGGAATGTGGTGTGGGTGGGCAGCATTTTCGCCGAAAGCAATAATAGGATTAAATGAGAGTGACTCGGCCCCATTTTTGCGCACATACTGCTCGAAAAGAAGTGCGGCATGTTTTTCCGTCATCCCCGTTTTAAGTGTTCTTCTAAGGTAGCGATACCCCTCATACAATAGCGTCGCACTTTTTTTTATCTGCAGGATTTCTCGGGAGTCTTTTTGAGCGCGAACTTCCTTGATGGGGCTCTTTAATGCTTTTAGCCTCTTTCCCCCAATCTTAGCCAGCGGTTTCTTAAGACTTAAGTAGTCCTGGTAAACAAGTGCATTTCCATCAAACCCGAGCTTTGTAAAGCTTGCCTTAGTGAAGTGCTTCAACAGGTTTTCTTCACTCAATTTTTCCACCTTTAAACCAGAGGTCCCTTTTGCAACTCCAATATATCGCCCATCGACAAAGAGAATCGCCTCTGATTTTGAAATAATCAAATGACCCCGAGAAAGTTTGAGTCCAGTCAGATAGTAGAGGTCAATGGGATTCATTATAGAAAGGGCGTCTATACCCCATCTATCTAGCTGTTTAATCGCGCTGCCAATACGACTATGAGAACCGCTTTTCAATTTCACTTTGCTCCAAATAACCAATCGTTGGATGCCCTTTTGGGCAAACATAGGGAGAAGAGGTTTTGAGGAGTTTCCCAAGAAGCGCAGTCGCTTCAACTAAACTCCACCCCTTTTTCTGAGATTTAGCATATCTGCATAAGAGATGCGCGACTTTTTTTCGCTCCCTGTCTTCGATAAGTGTGGGTTTCTCATCTGGAGACGTCTCAAAAATCCCGATGAGCTCGAGCAATAAAGGCTTCACTTGATTGGGATCGAGCCTCGGATCGATCGCGTCGATAAGGAAACAGTTCTCACCAAATGGGCGCACACCAACACCTATTTTTTCCATCGATTCCAGGTGGAGGTTAAGTCGACTGCTTTCACTAGGCATTAAATCGATTTTAATGGGAACATTGAGTCCTTGAAGTTCATTTTGTGAGATCTTTTGATTCAAAAACGCGTCATAACAGACAGCTGAATGCGCTCTTTTTAGATTCACAAAAAAAAGCCCCCCATCCTTTTCCTTGTGTCCGGGAAGTTGAATATGGGGATCATCTCCACCGACTAAGAGAAAGGAGTGATGCAAACCAATCGTGTGAAAGCTCTCCACTTGTGTAACAAATGAGAATGTCTGGACCTCTTCCTGGATGGGCTCGCTGAGCTTCAATGGAGGCTCAAAGTCGGAAAACTGGGGGGGATTCCACGTTTCACTGAAGACTGGTCTAGAGGTTTTGGGTTCAACACCTTGAAAACTCGCTAATACACTGCTGCGGATAAAACTTTTGATCAACTGCTCTTCACGCAGCCTCACTTCCCTTTTCTGGGGGTGGACATTAACATCCACCCATTCATTGGGCAGGGTGAGGTGTAAAACAAAGGTCGGATGCCGCTTTTCCATGAGGCGCGTTCCATACCCATCATAAAGGGCATAGGAAATAGCTGGACAAACAACCGCTCTCTGATTAATGAATAGGTACTGACCTAGGCGATTCGGACGTGCTTGGTTGGGTGCACCTATAAACCCGTGAATCGCACACTTCTGATTTTGATGTTCAACCTGAAGGGCGTCTTCTAAAAATGGAGACCCAAGCACATCTCCAATCGTTTTTTTTAGTTCTGCGCTTCCCTTTGAGTTAATGACTTCCTCATTATCGATCAACAGTTTGAACTCAATATGGGGGTAAGCAAGAGTAAGTTTGGTCATGATTTTTTGGACTTCAACACGACTTGCTGAGGCGGATTTCTGAAACTTTTTTCTAGCTGGAACATTGTAAAATAAGCTGCTAACTTCCACAGATGTGCCATGAGGACGGGAGGCTTCTTTTACTCCTTTGAGCACACCTCCATGCATAGAAACAGAGGCGCCAAGAGGCATCCCACTACCTTTTGGTGTTGAAGTGACTTCGACACGGGCAACAGAGGCAATTGAAGCGAGCGCTTCGCCTCTAAAGCCCATAGAGTTTACTGTTTTAAGATCTTCACTGCTTCGAATTTTCGAAGTCGCATGCCTCTCTAAACACAATACGAGATCCTCTTGATCCATCCCTGTGCCATCATCTATCACCGCGATACGATGAAACCCTCCACCAGCAATTTCCACTCTAATTGACTGGCTTTCTGCATCAATGGCATTTTCGACTAACTCCTTCACAACAGAAGCGGGGTTTTCGACAACTTCTCCAGCTGCAATTTGATTAATGGTTTGTTCTGATAGAGAGCGAATTTTCGCCATAATGTTTTCTCTTGAGGGAGTGTGAATGTTCTACTATAATATAGGAAGCACATGAGGAGGAGCAATATGAAAATCGCGATGGAGTGGGATTTAGACTGTTTTTTTTCTGGAGGATCTAGCTCAAAAAAACTTCAATTAACCATAGAAGAAATAGCCGATCGTATTGCGATGCTCAAAAAGCAGCTCTATGCTTCACCCAACTTACTCAAAGCCACAGATGAATTGCAAAATATTCACCTCATTCTTCATCAAGCCTCTTCCTTTGTGACATGTCTTAGCGCACAAAATGTGAAAGATAGTGGCGCCCAAACTCTATTGGATCAATTGACCAATTTAGAAGCAGAGTTCAGCAAGGTTGAAACCCTCTTTGATGCGCGCCTTGCAGAGCTACCAGAAACTGAATTTTCCAAACTCCTAGAGGCAAAAGAGGCCATTGCTTTTTGTCTCGAAGAAAAGCGTAAGCTCGCAAAAGAAAAGCTCCCTGTTCACGAAGAGGAATTTATCCACGACTTTGCTGTTAATGGATACCATGGATGGACAAGCCTTTGGGAAACGCGCATTGGAGACATGACATTCCCGATGCAAAATGAAACGCTCTCATTTGGACAAATCGAGAATAAAATTTCTGACAAAGATTCCAAAGTTAGAAAAGAAGCATTTCAATCGATCTGCCAAGCCTTTAAAGCAAATGAAAACACTTTCGCACAAATCCTCAACCAATTAGCTGGGTTTCGCCTCAAAATGTACGAAAGGCGAGGTTGGAGTTCCTATTTAAAAGAGCCATTAGATGAAAACCGCCTTTCAGAAAAAACCCTTCAAACGATGTGGCAAACCATTGAAGCCAATAAGGCGGATCTGAAAACTTACCTAAAATGTAAAGCTGCTTTACTCAAAAAAAAGAAACTCTCTTGGTACGACTTAGACGCCCCCATCAGTGAAAATGCAAAAAAAGTTCCCTATGATGAAGGGATCCATTTCATTCTCAAACACTTTCACTCTTTTAGCCCCAAAATGGGAGCCTTTGCAAAAGAGGCTATTGAAAAAAGGTGGGTCGAAGCAGCTAATCGCCCCAATAAACGACCTGGAGGGTTTTGTATCAACTTCCCTGTGAGTCATGAAAGTCGCATCTTTATGACTTATGGCGATACGATGAATAATGTTTTTACGTTGGCTCATGAACTCGGCCACGCCTTCCATAGCCACACCATTTACCCACTACCCGAGATGGCGCAGCAATATAAAATGAATGTGGCAGAGACAGCCTCAACAATGGCGGAAAACATCGTAACGAGCGCTGCGATCCAGGAAGAAAGTGACTCAGAGAAAAAAAGAGCTCTGCTCGACGACCACCTTGGGCGCACTGTTTCCTACTTGATGAACATTCAAGCGCGCTTCCTTTTCGAAACCCGCTTTTATGAGATGCGGAAAAAAGGGTTTGTCTCTGCCGATAAACTGTGCGCATTGATGGAAGCGGCACAAAGGGAAGCTTATGGCGAATCACTCGATCTCTACCACCCCCACTTCTGGGCGGCAAAAATGCACTTCTACTTCTCCGATGTTCCCTTTTACAACTTCCCATACACATTTGGGTATCTCTTCAGTCTAGGCATTTATGCCCATGCACAAGGCAAACCGCAATTTGAGGATGAATACATCTCACTTCTTCAAGACACAGGAAGAATGGATACAGAATCGCTAGCAAAGAACCATCTAAACGTCGACCTCAAACAGCCAGATTTCTGGCAAAAAGGGCTTAACCTTATCAAAGAAGATATCAATCAATTCAAACAACTCTGCTAACACTTGTAGGTAACACATGCGTCTGATTTCTACTCTATTGACACTCGGAGCCTTAGGCTATGGCCTTTGGTGGGTAAATGAAAAACACCCTGAACTTAAAGATCACGCCCTTGAACTTCTGAACACGCGCACATTTAGCGCTTTTGAATCAAGGTATACGTCGAAACAAATCCTCGAAAAAAGCAACGCGAGCGGTGAAGCGCAGTTGCAATTCTACCCCTATCTACTGATGGATGTGAAATTTACTAATCCCGCGGATCAAACAGAAGAGGGAACAATCCTATGGGACCTCGTCGAGGGTGAAATGGTCCTCGATACGAAAAATTGGAAAAAAACCCACGGATTTGCTGATTGTATCCATGCAAAAGCAGACAAACACGAATACATGATTTTAAGCGCCATCTCAAGCATCGGAGGCAAAGCTGATAAACAAGCGCTTTCACGATCTCTTAATACCGAGCCAACACTTGTCGCTACTTGGATTGAAAAGTGTAAGCGAAAAAAACTGATCGTGCAGCAAGGGCAAAACTACAGAATCCATCTGCAAAACCCGCTGGTCCAAGTCAAAGCTTCTACTTTTGTCACCACTCCTCTCATTACAAAAGCACAAAAGCACCGAGAAAAAATCCAGCGCCGGTTTTCTCCCGCTGAAGTTAAAAGAGCCGCTGAAGCTGCCTTTGGAGCTGACTTTGCCATTCGCTCAGCTCATGAAGTTTGTCTTCCCGTATACAGTATCACCTCTCAAAATGCAGAGGGCGTATTCCAAACAACCCTGTGGAATGGAATCAGCGGACAGAAATACACCCCACCTGGAGCTTAAACCACTTGCCGCAAAAGCGAACCTCTAAGTAATATGGTTTCCTTAATTCGTATTGGGGCTGTTGGGAAAGTCGCTCTTTGCAGATTTTTCGGCGTTTTTTGAGAAAAATTGAAAGAGTTGAAAATCTACATATACCTGAGTATAGGAGATTTGCAAAAATTTTGATTTTGCCAAAAAAGGCGAAAAATGTGTGA
>JASBRR010000021.1 GCA_030149435.1 Simkaniaceae bacterium | reverse complement strand
GAAAGTCGCTCTTTACAGATTTTGCGGCGTTTTTTGAGAAAAATTGAAAGAGTTGAAAATCTACATATACCTGAGTATAGGAGATTTACAAAAATTTTGATTTTGCCAAAAAAGGCGAAAAATGTGTGAGGATGGAATTTCTTAAGCAGTCCCCTAAGCATCTTTTGTCGCCTGATTAACTGAGTCAGCCTCACCGCTCTCTGAGTCACATAGCTTGCATACATCGCAAAAGAGTGCAGGAAGAGTCAGATAAAGAGCCCCAATAAAGTGCGGAATAGCCAAAAGCGCTGACTTCAATGCGACGGAGGCAGACGAATCGCCTTCAAGGACCCAGTTCTTTGTCCAGAGCCATTTGAGACAGGTCCATTGCCGACCATTTGCTGTTGAAGTCGTTTGAGACGAGCTAGAGGAATAGGCATTGCTAGATGCAACAGGTTGAACATGAGTCATGATTATTACTCTGATATATATATTAATAATGATTAATTATATCACAATCAAAAAAAATAATAAACATTAATTTTTAATATAAATTATTTTTTGTAATTAACTTGATATTTTATTTATATTGAAAAGCTTCTATATATCACTTCCTTATATTGCCCCTATTTGCTATAGAAATGACTTTTTTAAGAATAAGCA
This sequence comes from Simkaniaceae bacterium, assembly GCA_030149435.1. Classification (GTDB taxonomy): domain Bacteria; phylum Chlamydiota; class Chlamydiia; order Chlamydiales; family Simkaniaceae; genus JASBRR01. The sequence goes on along the minus strand of JASBRR010000021.1, from coordinate 8,277 downwards.
TTACTCTTGCAAATGGGTCAAAGTGACCAGCCTCCTCAAAAACGCCTAGATCCTCTCTATCATGCGATTCAGAGTTTTCTATATGAGGCGCCAATCCGGACACGCACTGCTCCCCACGTTCGAGACCTCATCGACTTGAAGCGATGGATGATGGTGGTGATCTTTGCACTTTTGCCGTGCATTGTAATGGCGGTGTGGAACACTGGGGTGCAAAAGTATGTGTATGGAAGTTTCGATTTTGAGCTCATGCAGCGTTATGTTGAAGCTTCGAGCTCTCTGAAAGGATACTTCGACTTTACGTTCACGAAGGGACGAGCGCTACCTATATTGATGGCAGGACTAGGAGCTTTCCTCCCTGTGATGCTGATCTCTTACATCGTCGGAGGTTTTTGGGAACTTCTCTTTGCGATTATCAGGCGACACGACGTCTCCGAAGGTTTTTTGGTTTCAGGAATGTTATTTGCACTGATCTTACCTTCAACGATTCCCTACTGGATGGTCGCTGTAGGCGTCTCACTTGGCATTGTTGTCGGAAAGGAGATTTTCGGGGGTACAGGAATGAATATCTTGAATCCCGCTCTTGTCTGTCGCGCCTTCTTGTTCTTTGCGTTCCCAACTAAGATGACAGGCGCGATTTGGGTTGGAACCAACCCAACACAGATTCAGCACAGTCTCGTGAAGATAAATCAAGAGGCCAATTTGCCTGATGGTTATACTCAGGCCTCTCCGCTCAACCTATTTAATGTCAGCAGCGAGATTAAACGGATTCATATCGATGCGATCGCAGCTACCTCAGATTCTGTCACGACACCCACGATCAAAAAGCAGTACAAATTGTGGAGTCAGGTTGAGGACATAAAGACTCCATATGGAGCGCTTAGTCAAAAAGAGAAAAGGCGATTTATTACGACGCCCTTAAGCGAAAAAGGGCTGGGTCTCCCTCCAGAACTCTATTCAGAAGCGGTGCGGTTTAGCCACCTGCAATATGGATATGGAACGCTCACCAACGGCAACTTCTTCTGGGGTAACCGCATTGGTTCGTTTGGAGAAACATCGATTCTAGCATGTGCGCTAGGAGCGCTGTTGCTGATCATCACAGGTGTGGGGTCGTGGAGAGTGATGTTAGCAGTGATCGTAGGGGCATTTGGATGTGCGTTGCTGTTTCAAGCTGGAGCGCACCTGATTGGCCCTCACGGCGGAGCATTTAACCCCGCAAAGTTTGCCTTCCCAGCGTATAAGCACTTTCTACTTGGCAGTCTTGCTTTTGGGCTAGTTTTTATGGCAACAGATCCTGTCTCATCTCCTGATATGAACCGCGGACGGATCTTCTATGGACTCTTGGTAGGTGCGCTAGTCATTTTGATCCGCGTGATCAATCCTGCGTTTCCCGAAGGGGTGATGCTCGCCATCTTATTTGGAAATGTGTTTGCACCTTTTTTCGATCACATCGCTTTAAATTCTCTGAGGAGCCGCCGTGGGAAGAAAGACATTTAGTGGGAAGAAAACACTGCTCTTTGTTTCTGTGCTCTGCCTTTGCTGCGCTCTTGTCTTAGCTCTTGTTTCACAACTTCTAAAACGGCCACAAGAGCGCTCGCGCGATCTCTATAGAAGCTCTCAACTCCTTCTAGCCGCGCGAGTATTATCCTACAACGGAACATTCTTAGTTCCAGAAGGAGATGATGTTGTTCCGGCAGAGTATAATGAAAAGGAAAAGCGCCTAGTCGCAAATGCAAGCGCTAAAAAAGCGCGCCCAAGTGAGATCCTCGCTTTCTTTGATACTCACGTAAGCACACGTCTTGTGGATAGTAAGGGAACTCTTTATTCATTTGAAGAGTTGGAAATCAATCGTGATGTTTATCTCGACCAGCATGAAAAGGAAGGGTACGCTCATCTTAAGTATAAGCTTGTGTATATCATTAAGTCTGAGACCCAATTTGCTTATGTTATTCCCATCAATGGATATGGGGTTTGGGATGCGATTTATGGATACATGGGCCTGAGTCAAAATGGAGACACAGTTTTGGGGATGACCTGGTATAAACAAAGAGAAACGCCGGGGCTAGGAGCAAACATCGCCCAGGAAGCGTGGCAAAAACAGTTTCAAGGAAAACAAATCTTCCAGGAAAAAGAAGAAGGCATCATGAATCCTAAGACAGCGCCTTTAGGAATTAAAGTCGTGAAAACCACCGTAGCAGAAGTTTACGGAAACTCTCCTGAATCTAAAAGTGCAGTCGACGGAATCGCAGGAGCCTCGATCACGGTATCGGGGGTAAATGAAGCGATTGCGACTTCACTGAAGCCTTACCGCCCCTTCTTAGTCAATGTTTATCAGACAAGTAGGAGTCAGTAGTGCATAGACCTCCTCTTCGTAGATACTTTTCTGATCAGGTCTGGAAAAACAACCAGATTTTAGTCGCTATCTTAGGGATTTGTTCAGCACTAGCTGTGACCATCCGCGTTGAAGTCGCTCTAACAATGGGAATATGTGTGATCTTTGTAACCGGGTTTTCCTCGCTGTTGATTTCTTCAATTCGAAAGATCACTCCTCCAAATGTGAGAATGATTGCGGAACTCGCCATCATTTCACTCTTTGTGATTATCGTTGATCAGTTCCTCAAAGCCTACTTGTATGAGATGTCTCTAACGCTATCGGTATTTGTAGGGCTTATTATTACAAACTGCCTTGTCATGGGGCGTGCAGAGAGTATGGCGCAGTCGGTCTCTCCTATCCCAGCGTTTATGGATGGCATTGGCGCAGGAACAGGGTATGGGGTCGTATTGCTTGGCGTTGGAGTCATTCGAGAGTTTTTTGGGTTTGGGACGCTCTTAAATGTTCCCATCATCCCCACAGAGTGGTATGCATCCCCAGAGCATCCCGATGGGTATGTCAACTCGAACCTCATGGCGCTTGCTCCCTCTGCTTTTTTTATTCTGGGAGGAATGATCTGGGTTTACAATATCATGGCCACCAGAAGGAAAAGTCATGGGTGAATATAGTGGGTTTAACTTGCTGGGCTTAGCCATTCAGTCGATATTCATTCAGAATATCTTGCTCTTCTACTTTTTGGGAATGTGCTCCTATCTCGCCTGCTCAACGAGTGTGAAAACAGCAAATGGTTTGGGGCTTGCCGTGTGTGTTGTCATGACGCTTTCTGGAACACTGAACTGGCTTGTGCATCACTTCATTACTGGAGAGGGTGCACTATCTTGGCTAAGTGTATTTGGGATCAATCCCACACACATCCAACTGGGCTTCTTAGAGTTTTTGATCTTTATTTCGGTGATTGCAGCGTTTGTGCAAGTACTAGAAATCATCATTGAGAGGTTTGCTCCCCCACTTTATCGCGCGCTTGGGATGTACCTCCCCTTAATTACTGTGAACTGCGCCATTCTTGGAGCCTGTCTCTTTGGAACGGTACGCGAGTACCCTTTTGTGCCAAACTTAGTCTATGTGGGATCCGCTGCATTGGGATGGTGGCTAGCAATTATCCTAATCGCAACCATTCATGAGAAGCTCACTTACTCAAACATTCCCAAGGGACTAAAAGGAATGGGAATGACTTTTGTGATGACAGGGCTCATTGCCTTGGCATTTATGGGATTTTCAGGAATAGCTCTCGATCATATTGACCATGATGACACCACCCCTCTTCTCGTTCAAGAGGTCGGTGAAGAGTCAATTAAGGATGTATAAGCTTCCTCCGTCAAGAGCTTCTCTACGTCTTCTGGCGTATCGATTTCGAGTTCGCAAACCCATCCTTTGTCTTCGGGAGATTCGTTGAGAAGGGCGGGATTTTCTTTAACAGCTTCATTAATAGAAACGACTCGACTAGAAACCGGGCTATAAATGTCTGCAGCAGCTTTTGTCGACTCAAGAACAGCAAGAGGATCCCCTGCAGAAACCTTTTCACCTAATTTAGGTAATTCGATGTAGACGATCTCTCCGAGCTCTTTTTGAGCATGTTTTGAAATACCCACTTTACCTTTATTTCCGCTCAGATGAATCCATTCATGTGAATCTGTATATCTCATGATTTCCTTCGTTGTTACACTATAATTTTAAAGGCTCTTCTAATTCTAAACTAGCCCAAAGGTCTGGGTGCTTTTCCATAGAAAAAAAGCGGGAAGAGCAAGCAAAGTGTTGTGGACTACTCTTATGGCGATTGATCCGATAGTCAAAACCGAGTCGCTTAAACTCTTTCGGAGCATAGCCATAAAGCGCCTCTTTGGGAATATCAATGGTCATCGTATATTGGGAGCGCTTAATTTCAGTTTGGACAACAAAAAGCTCTGAGGGCGCAATGGGATGAGAAAGATCACCTCGAAATCGGGTGATCTCAACTGCCCCCACTCCATGAACCTCTTCGGGCAAAAACACAAAGTGGTGGCAAAACTGAGTCACTGTTTTTGACGTTTTTAGATCTCGTGTATCGAAGAAAAGCTCAACGCTATCCCCATCGCTGTAGTTGGGATAGTAGACCTCTTCGACTCCTCGCTTAGCCTTCACAATCACTTGCACTCCCTCTTCTTTCCAGTAAAGGGAGACATCTGCAAATGACTTCTCACCAAGCAACCCAGAAGTATCTGGGAGGAAAAAGAGCCGTCCTTTTTGGTGACTCACATGTGGAACAGAGGCTTTGATTTCAAAAAAACCAGAAGGTGAAAGAGACTCTAAATCCTTAAACATCTATGTCGATTCTAGATCCCGTTTGATGGTGATCCCCCCTGCTTCTTCAATCATCACAAGAAGTTCTTCCATGAGTAATCGCTTTGTTTCACTCCCTAAAAGTTCCTGTCCTCGATTGATATCCTGAGAAATATCGGGAGTGGTATCCCACTTTGACTTAAGCTGGAAGAATGTCAGATTTCCAGGCCCTCTGAGTTGAATAGGTGCCCAGCTCTCTTCATCCATTGCAAAGACTCCCTCAAAAGCGTCTGTGCTTCTTTCACAGTTTTTGAGGGTTTGCACTTCGTGTTTTAACTCCCACTGCTGGGCCAACGAAGCTTTTGTTTCTAATGCCCCGAGGTTTTCTTCTGAAGTGGCATGGCTAACAAAGGGACTATTCGCCCCATTTTCATGGACACTCTTTTCCGCTTTTTGCATGTAGGCTAAAGCTCTATAGCTCGGATAAAATTTGTCGAGGTTTTCAAATCGATCATCAGCAAGTGCAATACCTGCAGCGGTACAAGAGGCGTCAATAGATCTTAAGAGGTCAGTATAGAGAAAGCGCCCAACTTGACTCCTCACTTCACTTAATGGCTTCCATTCATCCTCTGCTGTTTTGAATAGTTTTGGGTGCTTTTCTCGAATCGTTGGGTAGTTGTCACTTAACATCTGATCGAGAAGATGCGTCATCACACCCCTTTGGCATGCCTCTTCAAATGTAAGGACCTGCTCTTGCACCTCCCTATCGAGTAGGTGAAAGCGGTAAAATGTGGCTCCATCTGGGGAGTATTTCTCAAGGGCCCGTCGCGCCTCAAGAGAGGCCCCTTGGCTTTCGAGATGATCCTTAAGGGCAGCTTTCTTAAATATTGCAAGTAAGGCTTTCCCCTCTTCTTCTGAAGCAAAAAGGGTATTGTCACCTGTTGGAGAAAAACTCACTGTTTGTGTTGAGAAGTGGTTATGACTCAGTGCATCTTGAATGAGCTCTGATCGTCCAAGTACAATCTGCCTGCGAGAAAACTGATCAACTTGTTGCCGGATGTCAGGAGACAAGTTCTCAATCGCTTCGTGATAACTCTGTGCATTGTCTCCTTTTCTTAATGCTAAGATAGGAAAATTTTTCTCTAATAGAGAGAAATTTTCAGGGGTGACTTGCCACTGCCACATCTCCTTTAAGTTAATGCTTAAAGCCACTTCATCGATATTCACACTTGCCATCTCAACCAAAAATCTCGACTCTAAGAGGCTTGGAGCACTCTCTGCAATCTCTGCACACGATTTGAAATTCTGAGGCAACATGAGTCCATCTGGTTTTTCAGACACATGGTCGATGTAAACCTGAAGCTTAAGAAGAGATTCGAAATCTTTCAGTTGCAAATGAGAAGGTAAAGAATAAGATTCTAGGCTTACCGCTTTTGATGCGTACTGATGAAAACGCCTATAAAAACGGCCATCTAAGAAAACTGACTTGCCGTGATCGTGAAAGAGTCGACGAAATAACATCACCTTCTGCCACGCTTCAACAGCTGCTTTTTCTTGAAGCCCTAAATGCGCTAGCTGCTCTTGAACTAAAGCTTCAACCTCACTTTGAGCAATATCGGTTTTGCGTTTGTGAACCTGCAATGACTCGTATCCATTGCGAATCCAGTCAACGCGCGCTTCGTCATAAGAAACGGCATATCCCTTGGTTGAAGCATAAGCTGCAGCATTGAGAATGAACTGCGAGCACAGCTCAATAAAAGTGGGTCCAAACCAATCCTCTAGTGAAGTGGCGTGGAACAGGTTCAGGTTCAAACTGGCAAGATGGGGGTCGGGATGGATCCAGCTATAATGATTTTGTTGGTAGATCAAGTATTCCCTTAAAATGTTTGAAGGAAACTCCGTCTCCCCAACATAGAGGTCGATTAATGTTTTGAGCATCCCAACATCTGCCGTCTTCATCTCATGTTGCAGTCTGTGCAAGTTGTCTGTTTGAGAAGGCATCACTTGATTCCATAGCTGCTCAACACTGATAAAAGGAGCTGTTGGATGGACGTAGGGGCGAAATGTATGATAGCGACTGACACGCGTTTGGAGATCATCTTTGATCAAATCAAAATAGTTCTCAGATAGCATGAACCCTAACCCACTTGCCAGAAGGTCTTTTCTAATCACTCCATCATTAAAGTAGTTAGGCATCACCCCTTTCTCTGCAAGTTGGACATCAAATCGGTCACTCCAAAGCAAACGCGAGAGAGAATCGATTTCGCTGCGCATCATCATCGATCCATTGAGACACTTTCCCACCGGAGTATCTTTGATTTTTACAGTCGGCTGCATCGAGGAAAACGTTCCAAAAAAAGCAAATGAGGCAACCATAATAATTGCAATGACAACAAAAAAATAGCGTTGGTACTGTCTGATAAAATTTAACATTTTGAAAAAAATTCACTCCCTTTCGAATAAGAAAAAGATCGTAACAAACGCTTCGCTTTCTAGCAATGGCCTTCCCCCAATATTCATTCCTCCACACGAAAACCCGGCGCCGCTTAGAGCGCCACCTTAAGGAAGGGTGCGGCCTCACAGCAGAAAAAGTCTCTACTGAATCCGCACTCATAACTCAAGCAAATTGCCATAAAAAATCGCACCTCCCCACCTCATATAGTCTTTCTCTTAGGTTCCCTTATCCTCGCCAAGTCCAAGGCCCTTGTCAAGGCCCAAAAAAGCCAACGCCTCTGGCGCCAATAAACCAAGTTCCAACAGCCAATTAGAACTTCCTAGAGCCAGCAAGGCCGTAGATGTAGACACCGACGGAGTCGACGATGCAGTCGGTGCAGTTGACGCTCAGGCCAGACGCCCCAAACGAACCAATGACCACCCTCCACTTGTTATTGTCTACTTTTTCCTCGCACCGACTATAGGTGAGGGGGTTCTGACCATAAAGCCTCTCCCCTGTTTCCACATGGTGCATCAGGATCGCTGTGGCGAGCTCTAGCGCTTTTGGGGTGGAGTATTCACTCTTAAGAAGGGCTGTTTGATCATTATAGCTATTGTTTCTGCTTTCGGGGATGACATCCTTGGTGATCAGAGACCAGATAGAGGGACCATGGGAAATGTTTCCTCTCTCTTTTAGTGTTGTAGTACCTTCTTTAAAGTATTTTGCAGTGTGCCCTTCTCCTTGAGGAGTTTTGATGATCTGACCCAGAAGGTTGAGGGTGTAGGGAGCACCATTTAGTGTTGCTGGAATGAGGGTGAGCATATGAGTCTGTGCAACGGTTTTTCCTTCCCAATAGGGACAGGGGGAGTTGAGGATGTCAGCGATATTTTTTGGGAGCGGAGGAACGGCTCCAATCTCTCCAAAGTATCGGTTCCACTTTGCGGGGCCAAATATAGAGGGAAGCTGTGTGGTGATTGCTGCTGGGAACAGCTTTTGGAGAGCCTCGGCGTTTTTTAGTGTTGTCGTGACAAAGGCTCTCACTTTGTTGAACCCTTTGGGGTAGGCTAGATCATCTTCTTCTTTTCGATCGGGAGCGATGCATTTGGTGGTGTGTCCTAAGTTGTCGGTAAAGGTTGTGGCGAGTGGACCGAGATCTAAGTTGGGAATGAGTTGCTGATAGGGGTAGTGGATTTTTTTT
>JASBRR010000017.1 GCA_030149435.1 Simkaniaceae bacterium | reverse complement strand
AGGGGTAAACGAAGCATAATTGCATCTGCTTGAGCTCTTACCGTCTCAATGTATCGATCGACATTCTTAAACCCTTCTGATGCATCCAATTTGACTTGTTTAGGAAAGGTTTCCATACCTTCCGCTCGTTCTAGGGTCTGTTTGAACTCCTCTATTGCTGGTTTTAGATTTGCAGGGATTACTGATACTGGCATGAGCTTATTAAAAGGGTACACATCAATAGCTAGAGTATCGATGAAGTACTCGGCTCGGACTCTTTCCACTTTTTTTACGACTTCTTGCCAAGCACAATACTCAATGAGCACGTGGACTACCCAACTCACTCCCACCATTGTAACGTCTAAGTAACTCGGTTTTTTTCCGTTTCTAAGAATATTTAGAACAACACCTGCTGTTATTAAAGCTGCTCCATATAAACTCAACGATACGAAGGGGAATTTCGTTATTGCACTAGAAGATTTTGTTGGAATGGGATTGACCATCGCTACCCTCAGTAAAGTTTTCAATGATTGTAGCACGGCTACCAATTCCGAAGTTGTAAAAATCGCACCTCCCCACCTCGTGAAATCTTTCTCTTAGGGGACTGCTTAAGAAATTCCATTCCCTACAGCCCCATTAGATTCTTTGCTTCAAGCCCAAGGACTTCTGGGCATTCTTTGAACTAACTACCTGAAAGCGGTAAGCGCAATCCCTTCTGCTATTTTGAGGGCGAGCTTTCGATATAGGGGATCAAGGGAAATATCATGAGCTCCTTCTTTTGAGTCGAGCTGTCCAAGGGAGAAAAAAAGTGAAGATTGTCGATTCCCCAAGCGATCAATAAAAGAGGCATCGATCAAAGAATCTGGGTCGATGAAGTCATAGTCACTGCTCGCTTTGACTTCAACCGGGCCATAAAGCACACGATCAGAGTAACGATCAATCAGCGTAATATTGACTTTGACTTCGCGCCGCCCTTCATTGGGAACAAGGCGATCGATACGCGTCTCCAAAACTGGATCGCGGTCATATTGAAAGCCAATATTCTCTGAACTATCACTAAGAATTTCTCCCGCAAGAATCACCTGCCCCTCGGAGCTTACATATTGCAAAGGCAAAGTCGCGCTCACGGTTTTGATCACAGCATCGGTTAACAGCCCTTGATCATCCCCTTTAAAGTATGGAATAGAGATCGAGTTGAATTGACGAGAAATCGTAGAATCTAATGTTTTATAGCCACATCCAGTGAGGAGGAAGCTATAGAAAACAAAAAGCCAGAATTTAGTTCGCATTGTCTTCAGATGTTATAAGTGGGAACGAGGAGCTCTCTCTATCAACAACAAGCACATCAGAGCGGATTAATGCTTCTGGTAAAGCTGTATCGATTCCTTTCTTTCTTAAACTGTCGATTTTCTTCTTAGAGCGAGTCGCAAACTTTGTCTCTGGGAATCGCTTGAGGATTGTTCCATAGTAGATCGCTGCTGCCTTACCCTTATTCGTACGCCTATAAAACTCTCCAATTTCAAAGAGATCTGAAGCAAAGCCTTCCTTCATTTTATGGAGAATTTTTTCAGCATCCATCAGTGTAGGTTCTGAGGGGAAATGCGCTCTAAATTGTCTCAAGTTAATCTCAGCAAGGTCGAGAAGCTGGCCGTCATTAAACTCGTGTGCACACTGCTTAGCATAGGCATTAGCAACACCAAGATACCCTTGCGGCGCTAGTGGATGCTTAGGAAATCGACGTATCAGAGTTTGATAAGTCTCAATGCACTTCTTATATTCTTCGATAGAGAGAAGCAAACTCCCTTTGCGAAAAAGAGACTGCGCTGCTAAATCATCTCGAGGAAGTGTTGTCACTACCTCATCATAAATTTTAATGGCCTCCTCATAGCCATTGATCCACTTAGGCATTCGCTTCCAGCCAAACAGGTGCTTTTTTGCGCCATCTTCGAATCGACAGGCAATTTCAAACTTAAATTGGATCACTTCCTCAAAAAACTTTGGGGCAAGATCTTCCTTCAAGTAACTGGTAAAGTTGGCATTAGCAAGTTCATAGTCTTCTAGCTGGAAGTAAGCAACACCCAGATAGTAATGGGCATCTGTAGCAAAGGGCGTATGAGGGAAATCCTGAAGAATATCTAAGGCTCTTCGTTCAAGTCGACTCCAATCCTTATTTTGGTAGTGCTCAATGACCGCGCTATAGTGATCATGTACTGTGACTTCAATACGCCTATCCAAATCGAGAGGATTAGCGATGGCTGATATCGAAAAATAACATGCAATAATTGTTAAAAAAATTGTGCGATACATTGTCATACCTTGTCGTCTTAAAAGCATTATACCCTGTTAGCTTACAAAAGAAAAGGACTGAATAAAGCTCATTTGCTTTAGCGCCTCTTCAAGTGCACCTGTCTTCTGAACTCCCCACTTGGAAGTCACTTCAATAGCCCCTACCTTTTTCTGATCTGAGTGGAACTCTATGTTGACTGCTTGCTGGCCAGCAAAGCGTTCAAATGTTTTTTTGAGTTTGATGATTTCGGTCATACGAACAAAGTTTGCATCAACGACAACTTTCAAATGGCTCTTATCTTCCTGCTCCATTGCTTCCTTTTGCTCTTTCTTCTTTTTTCCTTCAAACTTTAACCTCGATAAAGCCTCTTTGTAACTGTCTTCAACCGCTGCAATCTCTTCTTCATTGAGAGTGCTTAACGAAAATGCATTTTTACATTGGAGACGTATAGAGTCACCAGTATTTTCAACCTTTAATATTGCTACGATAAGTTGCCCTTCTGTGAAAAGCGCTTGCTTTTCGTGGTAGACATCTGCCCAGATGGGGAGTTCAAAGTGCTCCATCCCATCACCTATCGTTAAAATAGCAAATTTCTTCTGGGTTTTCGCAGAGATCTTTACCTTAACAGTCTCAATAATAAACGCGCTTTTGCACACTGAAGGCTTCGAGGAAGTGTGCATTTCATGCAGTGGCGTTACAGCAAGGCGACCTATGAGCTCTTGATATTCATCCATAGGATGACCATTCAAATAAAAGCCGAGAAGCTCCTTTTCTTTTGCTAGCTCATCAGCCTTGCTGATTCGAGTGTCTATTTCTGGTGGATTTTCAAAGGCATCCTGAGGATCTTCAAGCACAGATAAGAAATCGAGAACACCAGCAGCCTTTTCTTTTTGCTCGCGAACTGCCTGATGAAACATCGGCTCAACGCTCACAAGCAGGGCTTCTCTTTTCCAACCTGTGAAGTCAAAGCTCCCCGCCAGAATCAGGTGTTCAACGACTTTTTTTCCAACTTTTGCGGTATCAATTCTCAGGAGAAAATCGTAAAGAGAACTAAAGGGCCCATTCTTTTTTCTTTCAGCGATAATATTTGCAACCACACCTTTGCCAACGCCTTTAATCCCCGACATTGCAAAGCGAATGCCTCCCTCTGTCGCAACAAATTCAGAATCGGACTCATTGACATCGGGCGAAAGAATTTTGATCTGCATCGCTTCTGATTCGCGGATATGTTTGGCAACTTTCGTTAGGTCATCAATGTCACATGTCATCAGTGCAGCGAGCCACTGCTTAGGGTAATTCGCTTTCAAATAGGCTGTGACATAGCTGAGGTATGCGTAAGCCACCGCGTGAGATTTGTTAAAGCCGTAGGAGGCAAACTTTTCGATTTTATCGAAAATTTCTAGCGACTTCTGCTCTTCAATGCCCGCCTGCAAAGCTCCGAGTTGAAACTTTTCTCTTTGCCTTGCCATCTCCACTTTATCTTTTTTTCCCATAGCACGGCGCAGCACATCACCTTCCCCTAAACTATAGCCAGCAAGGCGAGAAGCAATTTGCATGACCTGCTCTTGATAGACCATAATTCCATAGGTCTCTGCAATGACATCGGCCATCAGTGGATGATCCACTTCAATTTTTTCTTTTCCTTTCTTCCGATTGATGAAAGAAGGGATCATCTCCATCGGACCTGGCCGATAGAGCGCACCTGCAGCAACGATATCTTCAAACTTATCGATATGCATCTGCTTTGCAAGCTCCTGCATCCCCGAAGACTCCAACTGGAATACACCCAAAGTTTTTCCGTGATTTAAGAGAGAAAATGTATTTTCATCTTCGAGGTTCAAATCGACCCAATCAATCCGATCTCCTGTGCTTTTTTCGATGGCATCGACGGTCTTCTTAATAGAGGTGAGTGTTTTGAGTCCTAAAAAGTCGATCTTGAGCATTCCGACTGACTCGACAGGCTTCATTGAGTACTGTGTCACACTCATTTCAGAGTCCTTGGCATTGCAAACGGGAATATGATCGGTCAACGGATCTCCACAAATAATTAAACCCGCAGCATGGATCCCCGTATTGCGAATGGACCCCTCCAATTTCTTGGCATAGGAGAGAATCCTCCCTGCATCTTCATCGACCTCAGCAAGCTGAGATAGTTGCGGTTCGAGTTCAAAAGCCTTAGCCAAAGTCATGCCTGGATCTTCTGGGACGAGCTTGGCAATATCATTGACCTTCGCTAATGGTACACTGAGAACACGGCCAACATCTTTGATTGCCATCTTGGCTTTCATCGTGCCAAAAGTAATAATTTGAGCGACTTTGTCTTTGCCATACTTATTCAGTGTATAGTCGATCACTTCACTTCGACGATCCATACAAATATCAACATCGATATCGGGATAGGATAGACGCTCTGGGTTAATGAAACGCTCAAAGACAAGATTGAAACGGAGTGGCTCCATATCAGTAATTTCGATCAAATAAAGGATAATCGACCCCACCCCTGAACCTCGACCTGGTCCTACCGGTATCCCCTGCTTTTTTGCCCATGCAATAAAGTCTCGCACAATCAGTAGGTAATCACACATCCCTTGAGTGGTGATAATCGTCAGCTCATGCTCAAGGCGTTTTTTCACAACTTCTAGCGGATCTTGACCCGGATATTTTTCCTGCACTTTGGCAAGGCGCTCTGGCGTATACCTTTTTTTAATCCCTTCAGCGCACAGCTCTCTTAAGTAGCTTGCCGCCTCTTTAACCCTCTCTTCCTCGGGTGTGTCCTTTCCCTCAAGGTGAGGGGGAACATAGACAGGATAAAACTTTGTCTTGAAGTCGAGCTCGAGGTTACACTGCTCAGCAATCTTTAGCGTTTCAGCAACAGCCTCTGGGATATCAGAGAAGAGTGCCGCGATCTCTTCAGGTGACTTGAAGTAGTGTTCATGAGAAGAAAATGCGCGGCGCTTAGGGTTTAAGTTGCGCCGAATGGGGTTCCCATATGAATCAGTTTCTACAATTTCGCACGGCTGTCCAGACTGGACATTCAACAAAATCTCGTGAGCCTTCCAGTCATCCCTTTGCAAATAGTGAGAGTCATTGGTGGCAACAGTGCGAATTCCCTTTTCTTTTGAGAGCTCCAGCAGTCTTGCAATCACTTTTTCTTGATTTTGCACACGATCTAAATAACTTTGGTAGAGCCATGATTCATTGTCGATACCATCCTGAGTAATCGCAGCATCACTCATGCGGTGGCGTTGCAACTCAAAGTAGAAATCCTCGCCATAAACCTTTTGGCTCCACTCAATTTCTTGAAGGAGGTCCTCTTCTTTCCCTGAAACAATATTTTGAGAAATGCGACTGCTAATTGGTCCTGATAAGCAGATCAAGCCCTCAGAGTGCGCTTCTAAAACCTCTTTATCAACTCTTGGTGTGTAGTAAAACCCTTCTAAGTATCCAATAGAGGAAATTTTGCAAAGATTTTGATAGCCCAGCTGATTTTTTGCTAAAAAAATGAGTGGGTAAGCTAGTGAGTGATTCCCCATCTTCTTTTTGTCACCTCGCGAAAACGGGGCAACCATCACTTCACATCCGATGATTGGCTTAACCCCAGCCGCGCGACAAGCTTTAAAAAAGTCGACAGCACCAAACATGTTACAAAAGTCTGTCAGAGCAAGAGCGGACATAGAGAACGCTGCGGCCTGTTTTGCTAGAGAGCTAACAGATGCCGTAGAGTCTAGGATGGAATACTGTGAGTGAACGTGCAGTGCATTCCAAGACATTGAATAAAGTTCCTAAATTTAGCCTGGCTGTTCCAGTTGAGGCTGTGTTCTCTTTGACCAAAGAGGGAAAAGTAACAGAATTGAAATGACTGCGCAAGCCCCAACAAAAATAAAGAAGCCCAGCCACCCAAAACCTTCAGTGACTTTAGCAACAGGATAGCCTGCAGTCGCCGCGCCGAGATATGCAAAAAACCCTACAAATCCAGTAGCCGTTCCCGCAGCTTCTTTGTGCGCAATCTCTGCTGCTGCCATCCCAATTAACATCTGAGGACCAAAGATTAAAAACCCAATCAAAAAGATAATTGAAGAGACTAGGAATAGGCTTGCAGATGGAGCCATCCAAAGGGCAATCAAACTAAAGATAATTCCAACACAAAAAATAATGTTTACAGGAACCCTCTTCCCTTTAAATAAGGTGTCTGACATCCAACCTGCGACTAAACTTCCAAAAATCCCGCCTATTTCAAACCATGAGACACAAGAGCCAGCTGCTAGAAGCGCATACCCTTTTGACTCCATTAAATAGATCTGAACCCATGTAAAAACGGCTTCTCTAATGATATATACAAAGAAGAATGAGAAAGCGAGGACCCACATAAATTTATTTTTGAGAATGTGTTCAACTAAAATTTCTTTTAGGGATAGGTCTTTCTCTTCATCACCTTTATCGTTTTCATCATCATAGTCATTATGAAACTTTTCAATCGAAGGGAGGCCTAGCTCTTTAGGCTTATCTCGAAGGCGGTTCATAATAAACAACCCACCTAAAATTGCCATCACTCCAGGCAGATACATCGCATAGCGCCACCCAAACATCTGAATCGCAATAGCACAGAGCACCGGAATGAGCGCTCCACCAATATTATGGGAGGTATTCCAGAACCCCCACCAGCGACCCCTTTCAGTCTTTGAGTACCAGTAGGTTAAGAGCTTGGCGCACGGAGGTGCTCCCCAGCCTTGAAATAGCCCGTTAAAGCAGAGGCAGACGCTAAACAGCACAATAGATGACGAGAGTCCAAAAAATAAATTGAATACACCCGTTAAAATAAGACCGAGCGACATGAAGTAGCGAAGGCTCGATTTATCAGAAAGCATTCCGCTCAAAAATTTACTTACCGCATAAGATAATGCGAGGACAGTCCCAAGAACTCCGAGCTCACTCTTATCAAAACCGAGGTCTCCAATCATTCCCGGCATCGCAAATGTAAAGCTTTTTCTTGTAAAATAAAATAGAGTGTATCCGATATACATGCTGTAGAACACGCGAATCCGCCAGTAACGGTAAGCTTGTTTCATGTTAGCATTATCAAAAACGGGAGTCGGAGCAGACTTGGGCTTTAGAAAATTGCGAATACTCAAAAAATTAGACCTTATTATTTGTCATGGGCGCACCCACCTCGCGGTCATGGTACCTGAATAAAAGGTCTAGTGTCAATGTTTTTTGGGCACCTTAAGGGACTGCTCTTGAAAGTCGCTTTTTGCAGATTTTGCAGCAATTTTTGAGAAAAATTGAAAGTTTTGAAAATTCGCATATGCCTAAGTATAGGGAATTTGAAAAACTTTTGATTTTGCCAAAAAATGAGTAAACGCTGTGAGAATGGACTTTC